>JAHFUU010000026.1:9423-12195 GCA_023264915.1 Microthrixaceae bacterium
GTGCTCGGCCCCTCCGGTAGCGGCAAGACGACGCTGCTCAACCTTCTCGGTGCCCTCGACACGCCCACCCATGGACGAGCGCGGGTCGCCGGCAACGACCTGACTTCCGCATCGCGCCGTGACCTGTTCCGGTTTCGGCGTGAGACCGTCTGCTTCATCTTCCAGACCTTCAACCTCTTCCCTGCCCTCACCGCGATCGAGAACGTGAGGTTCGGAGCAGACGTCGCCGGCCGGCCCGACGCCGTGGGTCTGGCGCGCGAGATGCTCGACGAGGTGGGCCTGGCAGCACGTGCCTCGCACTTCCCTGCCCAGCTGTCCGGCGGTGAGCAGCAACGCGTCGCCATCGCCAGAGCGCTGGCGACCGGCAACCCTGTCGTGCTCGCTGACGAGCCGACGGGTGAGCTCGACTACCACACGGGTCGCGAGATCCTGCGGCTCCTGCGAGACCAGACCGCTGGAGGCGTGCGTGCCGTCGTATTGGTGACCCACAACCGCGAGATCGCCAGAGTCGCCGACCGGGTGGTGGAGCTGAGTGGTGGCTCCATCGTAGGTGACGGCCCCCCGGCTGGCGGGAGGAAGCCAGTCGACGCGCTGCGCTGGTGACGATGGACCGCCCTCGCAAGCCTCACCTGGGACGATCTGGCCCATGGCTCCGGTGGTCTTGGCGCGACCTGCGTGCGCGCTGGGTGCAGGTCCTCGCGATAGCGCTCGTGGCCGCGCTGGGCACGGGCACCTACGTCGGGTTGAGCGCGACGACGGAGTGGCGGCGGCAGTCATATGACGCGAGCTACCAAGCCCTCGGGGCGCACACGCTGAAGGTGAGCCTCTCGACCGACACCTTCGCTCCGGCCGATGCGCTGTTGGGCGCGACCCGAGCGATGTCCCATCCCGGATGGATCGAGGCAGCGTCACCCCAGCTCGTGGTGCCTGTCCAGGTCGACGCTTCCTCGGGTGCCAACACGGTGCTCGTGCCCGGCCGGGTCGTCGGCGTCGACCTCGCCGGTGGAGGTCCGTCAGTAGACCGCATCGAGGTGCGCTCGGGCCGTGGCCTGCGCGCAGATGACACCGGTTCTGGCGCGGTCCTGCTGGATCAGCACTTCGCCCGATCCCATGACCTGCCACCCGAAGGCCCCATCCGGCTGAGCGGTGACCGCCAGCTGCACTACGTCGGTCAGGCTCTCCAACCGGAGTACTTCATCATCATGAGCGAGCAGGGTGGGTTCCTCGCCGAGGCCGGATATGCAGTGCTCTTCGCCCCGCTGCCCGATGCTCAACAGCTCGCGGGAAAGCCGGACCAGGCCAACGAGCTGGTCGTTCGGCTGGTTCCGGGCACCGACGTGGCAGCGGCCAGATCCGAGCTCGAGTCGGCCCTTCGCACGGCCGTGCCGGGCACAGCGGCCCAGGTGACTCCCATCAGCGAGGATCGCGCCTACCGCATGCTCTATGACGACATCGAAGGCGACCAGCGCTTCTACCGCATCTTCGCCGTGCTGATACTCGCGGGAGCCGCCTTCGCCGCGTTCAACCTCGCCTCGCGGATAGTCGAGGCACAAAGGCGCGAGATCGGCGTCGGGATGGCGCTGGGTGTCCCGACACGGTGGCTGGCATTCCGGCCGCTGCTGGTGGGCCTCGAGGTGGCCCTGCTGTCCACGGGCCTCGGGATCGGTGTCGGGATGGTGATCGGCAAGCTCATGGGCAACCTCGTCGTGGAGCTCTTCCCCCTCCCCGTGTGGCAGATGCCCTTCGAGGTCGGCATCTACCTCACCGGTGCGGCCGTGGCGATAGCCCTGCTGTTCTCGGCCACCGTGTTCCCCGTGCTCCGCGCGGTGAGGGTCCCACCCATAGACGCGATCAAGGTCGGCCTTCGCGAGACGAAGCCGAGCGGGTGGGCCAGCCTGGTCCAGAAGGTCCCGCTCCCCGGCGACAGCGTCGCTCAGATGCCACTGAGGAACACGTTGCGCTCGCCCAGGCGCACGATCCTCACGGCACTCGGCATCGCGGCTGCCATCGCCACGCTCGTGGCGGTGATCGGCATGGTCGACTCGTTCATGCACACGATCGACATCGCCGAGGGTGAGCTCGAGACGACCTCACCGGATCGGATGCTGGTGGGAATCGACGGCTTCCAGGTGCGCGGGTCACCCCTGCTGACCGAGATGGCCAAGCTTCCCGGTGTCGAGACCGCCAGCGAGTACCTGCGCGTGGTGGGTGCTGCCAGCGCCGGCGACGAGAAGTTCGACGTGGTCATCGACGCGATCGCATTCGGTGACCCCGTGTGGGCGCCAAGGGTGATCAAGGGGTCCGCCCCTGACACTCGACCCGGTGCCGAACCGGCCGTCGTCATCTCAGAGAAGGCCGCCGAGGACCTGGGTGTGCAGCCAGGCGGGACGATCCATCTCCGATACCCCTTCCGCGAGGGTCTGGGATACAGGTGGGTCGAGTCCGACGTCAAGGTGTCGGGAATCCATCCGATGGCATACAGGTTCATGGTCTTTGTGGACATCAGCCAGGCGTCGTTGATGAACCTGGCAGGGATCGTCAACCAGGTGCAGATCAAGCCAGTCGCGGGCACCGACCCGGCCGCCCTGCAACGGGCTCTGTTCAAACAGAAGGGTGTCTCTTCTGTGCAACCGGTATCGGCGATAACCCAGGTGATCCGCGATCGCATCGCCCAGTTCCTCGACGTGTTGCAGGTGATCGAGCTCGCCGTGCTCCTTCTCGCGGTGCTCATCGCGTTCAACTCCTCCAGCATCAGCGCGGACGAGAGGGCAC
>JAHFUU010000353.1 GCA_023264915.1 Microthrixaceae bacterium
GCCGAGGGAGTCCCTCAGGGTCGGCTCGAGCCATGGGGCCAGAGCGGCGAAGCACCCTCCGAGCACGATCGCCTCCGGGTCCAACAGGTTGACCGCCGCTGACAGCGCAACTGCAAGCGCTTGACCCACGCGTCCGAGTCCCGACAGGACACGCCCGTCGCCGGACCGCGCGCGGTGCGCGACAGCATCCAGCCAGGGTGCGTCCACCCGCCTGCGGGGGCCGGCAAGGCGTCGCAGGCTCGTCTCGCCAGCAATCGTCTCCAAGCACCCGTGGTTGCCACAGCGGCACCGCCGCCCGCCTGGCTCGACCACGAAGTGGCCGAGCTCGCCGCCGAACCCATGGGACCCGCGGAACAGCTTGCCGTCGCTGACGACACCGGCCCCCACGCCCACGCCGCCCGACACGACCAGGAAGGACCTGATCGACTGCTGGCGCATCGCCCTGACGTGTGCCAGCGCGGCGAGGTTGGCTTCGTTGTCGACCCAGATGCGGTCGGCGTCGATCTCGACTCCTCTGCGTGCCATGAGATCTGTGAGCTGGTCGTGCAGCGCGACCTCGGACCACCCGAGGTTCGGAGCGGTGAGCACCCGGCCATCCGGCTGTGAGACCAGGCCGGGAACGGCCACGACCACACCGACCAACCGTCTTTGCTCTGTCGAGAGAGCTCTGCTCACAGCAGCGCCCATGGAGGCCAGGCGCCCGATGGTCGAGGTCGGGCTGGCCCGCCCGCAGTCAGCTGGTACGAGGCGGTCATGGGTGAGCCGGCCCTCGAGGTCGACTGCGCCCGCGGCGAGGTAGTCGACGTTGACCTCGAGGCCGATGGCTGCGGTGTGATCACCCGAGACTGACACCAGGGTGGCTGGGCGCCCGGTAGGGCCCCTGACGCTGTCGGGCGTGTCCCGGACCAGCCCCAGCGCGACGAGCTCGCCGACCAGGGACGAGACAGTTGCCTTGGTGAGCCCGGTGTTGCGCGCCAGCTCGGCCCGCGACGCCGGACCGTTGGTGAGGCACCCAAGGACCGTGGCCAGGTTGGAGCTCATCTGGCCCGGGCGCCCCGACGGGTCCCGGGCCTCACCCGACGGGCCGGCTCTGGGGATGGTCGCCCCTCACCTTCTCGGGGCGCCCGGGGACGTTCGCACCTGGCCTCGTGCGGGCGGCCTGCTTCCGCGCCGTCCAACGGCTTGCTGGCTAGAGCCACGACCGCTCCGGCCATGACGCCCGGCTCGGGTCGGGACCGAAACAGGTGCCGCCCCGTTGGCCAACGGTGAGGGCCATCGCGAATCAGCGCGCGCCGAGGAGCAGCTCGGTCACCAGCTGGTCGAGGTGCTCGTGGCCACAACCTCGCGCTCCCAAGGCGTCAAGGTCGGTGCCCGCGGCCCTGGAGCGGAGCGATGCGATGTCTCGCGGGGCGGATCCCGCGGGGGAGGTCGGCTGGTTGATCGCAGAGACCCCTGCAGCTTCGAGAGCATCCCGGATCTCAGGATCGTCGTGGAAGCGGTGAACCTTCTCGCGCAGGATCAGGTAGGTGCGCATGCATCCGCGGGCGAACTGCCACACGCCGTCGCTGTCCTCGGTCCGGTAGGCGTGCGCGTCGAAGTGCCGCATGCCGTCCCAGGCGGCATCCTCGATCACCTTCACGAGGTAGAAGGCATCACGGACACCCTCGCTGCCGAACCGGAAGTCCTGGTCGAAGCGGCCGATGCGCTGCGCGTTCAGGTCTATGTGGAAGAGCTTGCCGTGCCAGAGGGTCTGGGCGACCGCCTGGCTGAAGGAAAGGCCCGACATGGTCTCGTGTGCCAGCTCAGGGTTGATGCCCACCATCTCTGGCCACTCGAGCTCAGCGATGAACGCCAGCGCGTGGCCGACCGACGGCAGCAGCATGTCGCCCCTCGGCTCGTTCGGCTTGGGCTCGAGTGCGAAGCGGACGTCATAGCCGCTGTCGCGGACGTACGCGCAGCACAGGTTCACGGCCTCCGCGTAGCGGTCGAGCGCACCGCGGATGTCCTTTGCGGCTTCGGCCTCCACGCCTTCGCGTCCACCCCACATCACGTAGGTGCTCGCACCGAGCTGCACGCCCAAGTCGATGGCATCGAGGGTCTTGGCCACGGCGTACGCGCGCACCTCTGGATCGTTCGCGCAGAACGCGCCCTCCTTGAAGACCGGGTGGCTGAACAGGTTGGTCGTGGCCATGGGGACGCGCATGCCCGTGGATTCGAGAGCCTCAGCGAAGCGCTTGACGATGGCGTCACGCTCGGCCGGCGTCGAGCCGAACGGGACGAGGTCGTCATCGTGGAAGTTCACGCCATAGGCACCGAGGTCGGCCAGGCGATGCACGGCCTCGACGGGGTCAAGGGGCGGTCGGGTCTCGCCGCCGAACGGGTCGCGGCCTCGGTTCGACACCGTCCAGAGGCCGAACGTGAAGTGGTCCTCGGGTGTGGGGGAGTACGGGTCGCTCATGATCCCGCCGTGGTCGTCGGCTGACCGGTCGCCGTGCCCTCGGCCGGGCCCTCGGCCGGGCCCTCGGCCGGGCCGTGCGCGCTCGGGTATCGAGGCATCGATCTCGCCGGGATCATGGAATTGGCCCGGTGATCGAAAGCGGTTGAGCTGTTGGGGTCATGGGGTCCGGTCATGGGGTCCTCCAGCGTCACTTGACTGGGTTAGTTTAGATTCTAAACTAACCCAGATGGAACCAGCCCTGCCGTACCAGCGACCGGACCTACCCGTGGAAGACCGGGTCGGGGACCTCCTCGAGAGGATGACCCTGCAAGAGAAGGTGGCCCAGCTCACGTCAGTGTGGCTGACCCTTGACCCGGCCACTGGCGAGGTTGCACCGAGCATGTTCTCGATGGGGCCGGGGCGTGCCGACGACCCCTGGGAGCAGATGGCCCATGGCATCGGCCAGATCACGCGGCCCCTGGGGAGCCAGCCGATAGACCCGGTCCAGGGCGCGCGCATGATCAACGGCATGCAGCGCCGGCTGATCGGCCAGACCCGCTTGGGAATCCCAGCGATCTGCCATGAGGAGTGCCTCACCGGCGCCATGTTCCAGGGCGCCACCTCCTTCGCGTCGCCACTCAACTTCGCGTCGACATGGGACCCCGATCTGGTGAGGCGCGTGGCCGAGGTGATCCGTCGCCAGATGCGTTCCGTGGGGGCTCATCAAGGACTCGCTCCCGTTGCCGACGTCGCTCGAGACGCCCGTTGGGGCCGCGTCGAAGAGACCCTTGGCGAGGACCCGTACCTGGTTGGCTGCTTGGTCACCGAGTACGTCAAGGGCCTTCAGGGCGATGACCCCCGCCAGCGCATCATCGCGACGCTCAAGCACTTCGTCGGATACTCCGCGAGTGAGGGGGGACGGAACTTCGCGCCGGCTCACGTAGGTCCGCGCGAGCTCGAGGAGGTCTTCCTGGTTCCCTTCGAGATGGCTGTCAAGGAAGGCGGTGCGCTGTCGGTGATGAACAGCTACCAGGACCTCGACGGCGAGGCTCCTGCGGCGTCGCACCGGTTGCTGACCGAGATCCTCCGGGATCGCTGGGGCTTCGAGGGCTTCACGGTTGCGGACTACGGCGCGATCTCGTTCCTGTACCTCTTCCATGGCGTCGCGGCCGGCAGTGCCGAAGCGTCCGCCTTGGCTGTCCGTGCAGGGCTCGATGTCGAGCTGCCGAACCCTGCCGACTTCCCCCAGGGCCTCCCGGCGGCGATCGAGCGCGGCCTGATCGACATGGTCGAGGTTGAGCGAGCGGTGCGGCGGGTGCTGCGACAGAAGTTCGAGCTGGGCCTTTTCGAAGCGCCCTTCGTCGACGAGGGTGCCATCGACCTGGACAGCGCGACGGACCGCGCGCTCGCACGAGAGGTGGCTGACCGCTCCGTCACCTTGCTCACCAATGACGGCGTGCTGCCTCTCGACCCGGCGAC
>JAHFUU010000354.1 GCA_023264915.1 Microthrixaceae bacterium
TTTGACTTTGCTGGTGAGCGGGCCAAGATCGATAGCCTGTATGCGCAGGCTAAGCAGGGCGAAGCGGAACGCACGGGCTCCAAATAGGTCGACCAGGAACGAGCCCCCCTGGCAAAGTCGTGGCGGCGACTGGTTTCAGAGACACACGATGTCGAGGCGCCGACACCTCGTTGCCTGCCAACTGATCGCTGCCTAGCTCGGTATCAAGCGCTCAGTCTTGGCGCTGACGACTTCGTACGGACATGCGATCCGTGTCGCGTTTCTGCCCCTGAACAGCTGAATCTGCTGCTCCAACAGGGAAATCTGTCAACGTGACACGAGGGTTCGAGAGCCGTCCCAGAAGGGCCACGAGCTGCCCTCTCCTGTACTCGCAGGCCTGCTCGGACGGGAGGGCCGCGTAGCCTTCCCCCCGGGGGCCGTTCGAGGCCACGGCGGCCGAGCCCGCGGTGACGGGGTTCGAGCGAGGTGGACCGCGGTCGAGCCTGGACGGCCCCGCGCCCGATGACCGGTGGGCGGGCTCCTCTCAGTACGCTGCGGGGACACGCGGGCGCAACGGCTTGACGGAGGCGATGATGCACGAAGAGGTGATCGATGACGAGGGCCCGGGTGGCTGTCGCTTGGATGAGGGCAGGTACCGGTCCCGTACCGAGTTCGACTCGGTGTCATGGGGGTCTCATTGTGCGGATTGCTTCCCGAGCAACTGCCGCTACCGCGTGTTCGTCAAGGATGGAAAGGTCGTGCGCGAAGAGGTCGCCGGGCCCCGGCCGGGCAAGGTCGAGCCCGACGGCAAGTTCCCCGACGTCTATCCCCAGGGCTGCAACAAGGGTGCCGCATGGAGCAAGCAGCTCGACGCCGGCGACCGGCTCCTGTACCCGATGCGCAGGGTCGGCGAGCGTGGATCAGGTGAGTGGCAGCGGATCTCGTGGGACGAGGCGCTCGACGCGACCGCCGACGGCCTCATCGATGCGATCGAAGAGCACGGCCCGGCGTCGATCATGCGCGAGGGCACGCCCGAGATCGTCGCCAGCGTCGGGACCGAGCGCTTCATCGGCATGATCGGGGGAACCACGACCGACCTGAACGCGTCGATCAGCGACTTCGCGCCGGGCATACACCTGACGATGGGCAAGTCGTTCCTGTGGCCCGACGAGCCGGCCCCGTTCGAGTCCGAGCTGGTGCTGTTGTGGCACACGAACCCCGTGTACACCTACATGACCTTCTACCACTACTTCGTCGAAGCCCGTTACAAGGGTGCCGAGCTGGTGCTGTTGAGTCCCGACGTGAGCCCGAGCCACATGCACGTGGACTACCACATGCCGCTGCGGCCGGGCACCGACCCCGCGCTAGCGCTCGCGATGTGCCAGTACATCGTTACCGAGGGCCTGGTCGACGAGCAGTTCGTGCGCGAGCAGACAGACCTCTCACTCGTGGTGCGCAGCGACACCGGGCGCTTCTTGAGGGCATCGGACCTCGATCCGACGGCCCGTGAGGATCAGTTCTTCCACCTGACCGAGGCGCAGGAGATCGTCGAGGCGTCCCGTGCGACCCTCCTTCCGGAGGGCTACGTGCCGCAGCTTGACGGTGAGGCAGAGGTCGAGCTGGCCGACGGCGCGACGGTCCGCGTGCAGCCCTTGATGGTTCGTCTCGTCGACCACCTCGACCGATATCGGCCCGAGGACGTCACCGAAGTCACCGGGATGGCAGCCGACACGATCAGGATGCTTGCCCGAAAGGTGGCCACCCGGAAGACCAAGATCTGGATGGGGATGGCGGCCAACAAGGCCTACCACTCCGACCTGTACCAGCGGACGATGCTGTTGCTGCTCGCTCTGACCGGGAACTGGGGCAAGCACGGCACCGGGTACAACAACTGGGCCAGCGGTCAGATGGACGGATGGACGATCTCGGGCGCGAAGGCGCGCCCGGGTGCCGAAGGGGCAGAGGACGTGCTCGCCACTCTCGAAGGCGTCGAGGCGATGCTCAAGTCGATGGACCCGGCCACGACAGACGAGATCGCTTCGTTCGACATGATTCGAGCTTCGGCCCGAATGGGTGTGCCGATCGCCGTCCCGCCAGCGTTCATCTGGTACTGGCACGCGGGTTTCCGTGAGCTGTGGAACCGGCCGGGTTACGGCGATGCCTCGATGGGCAAGTCGTTCGACGAGTACTTCGACGAGGCGATGTCGAAGGGATGGTGGGACCACGTCATCCCAAACGGGGCGGACTCACCCCCTCGCGTGCTGATCGAGTGCGGCGGGAACATCGTCCGGCGCACCCGCGGCGGGCGCAACACGGTGCTCGATCACCTGTGGCCGAACCTCGACCTCGTCGTGACGATCGATGTGCGGATGTCGAGCACCTGCCTGTGGTCTGACATCGTGCTGCCTGCCGCCCAGCACTACGAGAAGGTTGGCCTCGACATCCCGTTGTTCAACCTCACCATGACCGACGAGGCCGTCTCGCCTGCGGGCGAGTCGCGACCCGAGTGGGAGATCTTCCGTGACCTCACCCGGGCACTCGCCCGCCGCGCCGCGGAGCGCGGCCTCGATACGTTCACGCTCCCGAGCGGCGCTCTGGCGCGATACGCGGAGCTTCCCGCACGGTTCACCACCGATGGTGCGTTCGAGACGAACGAGCAGGTTCATGACGAGATCGTTCGCGACGCGGCCTACGCCGGATTGCTCGACCCCGGAGTCGACCTGAACGCTCTTCGCGAGAACGGTCAGGTTCGCTTCAAGAAGTGGGGCCGCACCTTCATGGGCATGGCCCATGCCACTGAGTGGCCCGCAGAGGACGAGATAGCGAACCCGCTCGAGTTCCACGTGCAGCGCGGCGATCCGTACCCGACTCTCACCCACCGCGCGCAGTTCCTCATCGAACACCCCTGGTTCGCCGAGGCCGGGGAGGACCTCCCCGTACACAAGGACATGCCGGCCATGGGCGGAGACCACACGCATGTCATGTCCTCGGGGCACAACCGCTGGTCGGTGCACGCGATGAACATGGGCAACCCGATCCTGCTCCAGACTCACCGGGGCGAGCCGCATGCTGTCCTCAACCCCGATGACGCAGCCGCGCTCGGCATAGCCGATCACGACCCTGTGAGGGTGTTCAACGACGTCGGCTCGTTCATCGTCCGGGCCAAGCTGTCCACTGGGCAGCAGCCCGGCGGGGTGACTGTCTACAACGGTTGGGACCCTCACATGTTCAAGGACTGGGGCGGCCCGAACGACGTGAGCCCGGGGATGGTCAAGCACCTCAACCTCGCGGCGGGCTACGGCCATGTCGACTACGCCCCTCTCGGATGGCAACCGGTGCCGGTAGACCGGGGTGTGAGGGTCAGCCTCGAGCGGCTCGCGAGCGCTGCTGCGGTCAGGCCAGTCGAGTCCGGCAGCTGAGGTGCTTGGCGACCCCGACGCTCCTGAGGGAGGGTTGGGCGCTCCTGAGGGAGGGTTGGGCGCTCCTGAGGGAGGGTTGGGGCCGAGCCGTATGCCGCGGATCAGCACTGCCGAGATGACTCGCCCCCAGCCGTGGCGGCACGCTCTCGAGCTTGTGCACCCCGAGACCGGGCCACCGGTCAGTAGAGTCACTGCCGGGTGACCGGATCGACAGGTCGGCCAACGGCTCGACCGAGAGGAGCGCCATGCAGCGCCGGTACGTGTTGATGATCGCTGCGTGTGCCTGTGCGTCGGGGCTCGCTGCACCTGCCTGCAACGGGGGAGGTGCGGGGCAGGGCGCCGTGCCGGGCACCGCAGCGGGATCCGCGGGCACCGCAGGATCCGCGGGCACCGCAGGAATCGCGAGCACGGCAGGATCCGCGGGCACGGCGCGTGCAGGCCAGGCTGGTTCGCGGAGCGTCCCGGGTCGCTTTGCAGGCCATCGAAGCGACACCTACTCCAAGGGCGAGAACTGGTT
>JAHFUU010000027.1:0-4681 GCA_023264915.1 Microthrixaceae bacterium
GGGCGAGCGTGCCGACCACGGCGCCGGGGATCAACCATCTCCAGCCGTCCGCACGCCTCGGCATGATCAGCGCCAGGCCGAGCATGCCGAAGAAGTACGCGACCCCCACCCCAAGGGTCGCGCCCAGCCCGAGAACGAAGCCGGACTTGCGGGTCGCGCTTGCCACGGCCATGACCATGAACAGCAGGGCGAGAGCGAGCACGAACCTCCACAGCTTGTGCCACTTGCCGATGACCTTCCGCTCACGGATCCGCCATGCCATGGCATAGACGTAGTTCAGCCCCGAGAGCATGCCGAGCGCCACCAGCACCAGACCCACCAGAGCCACCCCTGCCACGTGGAACGGCGCTTCAGAGGCTTCGGAGCCGGCCTGGCGGATGGTCGACACGAGCGCCTGGCCAAGCTTGAGCTCGTCTCCTGCAGCCGCCCCCGGGTCATGGCCGAAGTAGGTGACCAATCCGGCGGCCGCGATCATCACGAACGCCAGGGGCAACAAGAACGTGAACGACCGGAATGCGAGATGGCCGGCCAGCACCACACCGTTCACATCGAAGTAGCGACCGACGAAGCTGCGGCTCAAAGCCAGCGGAGGCCATCGCTGCTCGTAGGCGTCGAACCGCTCGATCAGAGCCTGCCGGGCGCGACGTGTGCGGCTTCCTGCCTTGGCAAGCAGGTTGGTCCCCGAGCCTGATCCATCCGAGGACGGGATCTCACCGGCATCGGACGCCGCTGGACCGTCGCTGGTCTCCATGTCGCTCGCACTCTGGCTCATCCTCGGATCTCACGGGACCCGAACGGCTGGGGTCGGGACAGCACGGAGACCCCCGCCTCATACAGCGCCAGCAGGAGCGAGATGAGCATCAGCAAACCGAGGGACACGTCGGCCAGCAGGAGCCAGGCACCCGCGGCCAGTGCCCCCGCGACCATCAACGCGATCCGGCGTTGTGCGATCCAGGGGAACGGACCCTGATCGGCCTCGGCCACCGCGGAGCTCTCCGGTACGACCGGCGTCCAAGCTCCCGACACGAGCCCGCGCAACTGCTTCGCCCAACGGCTGTCACCGGCCAAGAAAGCGCCAGCGACAAGGAGCACCCCGACCACGAGCAACGTGTCGGCCACATCGGTGAAGCTTCTGAGCAAGGCCCTCATGGTCGTGGCCGCGGCGCTGCGGTTGACAGGGTCAGCGACCAGGTCAAGGACGAGGTTCTTCACGGCCGAGATCACGCCGATAGCGAACACCATCGCGATCGCCACACCGGCACCGAGCTGCACGAGGGTCCGCAAGCGATCGACTGACAACAGGACCGCTCCGACCATGAGTCCGATCGTGACGATCGCCAGCACCCACACCACCCGATCAAAGATCACGACACCTGCCTGCACGGCCGCGAGCTGGTCGCTCTTGACGATCGTGAACACGCCGAAGTCCGGCGGCAGGGGACGCCGGATGACGCTCTGCAAGGCTTTGCGCTGGTCGTCCACCGGCATCTCGTAGGTCACCTCGGGAACGGTCTTGCCGGGCACTAGCCTCGGTGCCTTGTCCTGGACCGCCCTCAACACCTTCGCCATCACCGGCAACACGTCTACGGTCACGACACCGCCATTGGCTTGCACCAAGCGCGAATCGCCTCGCAAGAAGTCGACGACGGCCTCGTGACCGTACCGGTTCACAGCCGCCCACAGCTGCTGGAACTGATCAGACTGGATGACCTTCAAGGTCACGTCGTATATGAACTGCTCGACTGCGGTTGACAGCGGTGCCGAGAGGGACTGGGCCCGTTCGGGAAGGGTGTTGTCAAGGATCCGCTCAGGTTCGATGGCCTCGGTGAGCTGCTTGGTCAGGTAGGTGGCAAGCGCCTGCTGGACAGCGGGGTCGTCTGCGACCGGGCCGACCGTGTCCACCCAGGCGTCTGTGTCCATGAGGGTGCGGTGCGTCCAGAAGGCCACCGCGCTGGTGAGCACTCCGAGGCTTGACACAACGACCAGGGCGAGGACGAGGCGACGCCGCCAGCGCAACCGCTGCCGCCCTCCAGACGTGGCGTCGGCGGCCGCGACCGTGACGTCGCGCCCGATGCTGTCTCCCGAGCTCCCGCGGTTCTCTTGGACCATCGCGCCTCCCAGGATCCGAGCGAGGCCGGAACATCGCCAACCCGCAAGCTAGCGGTGATTCTGGTCGTTTGGATGGCCGACTTCCAGCAATGGTGCAGTGGCGTCGAAGCGGTCATGCCACCAGGCGCGCCCGGACGCTCAAGGGCCTAGGCCAGCCTCGATCTGTGAGAAAAACCCTCGCGTCCACAACACAGGTTCATAACAGTCGGCCGCGACAGTTGGGATCGTCAACTGACCCCCCTTCCGGTCCTAACCACACCACTCGCACCTTCAAGGAGCCAAGATGATGAAGAAGCTAGTTGCCTCCGCCCTGGTCGGCGCCAGCATCGTAGGTGGAGCGGCCTCGCTGGCCGCCCTCCCTGCTCAGGCCCAGACGAGCAGCCCGGACCAGACACAGCAGGCACAGCCGGACAAACCGGATCACAAGGGCAACGGGCAACACCAAGGCAGACGCCACCGCCTCGCCAAGGCTGCGATCAAGACCTCGGCGGACACCATCGGCATAGACGCCAAGGATCTGCTCAAAGAGCTCAAAGCTGGCAAGTCCATCGCGGACGTGGCGACAGAGCACGGCGTGAACCCTCAAGCGGTCGTTGACGCGATCGTCGCCAAGGTCAACGCCAAGGTCGACGAAGCCGTCGCCGCCGGCAAGATCACCGCCGACAAGGGCAACGAGATCAAGGCCAAGGCGCCTGAGAAGGTGACCAAGCTGGTCAACGCGCATCGCCAGCCCAAGGACCAGAAGGACCAGAAGGACCAGAGCGGCAACTGAGCTCCCGCAGCACCACCCACCCCTGCCAGGGACCCCGCGAGTGCGCGGGGTCCCTGCGCGCGGGGGCCCTCGGCTCGCCGGGCGCTGATAGCGTTTGGCCATGAGCGAGGTGCTGGCATGCGTAGATCTCTCGGACGCGACAGAGATCGTCGTCGAGCACGCCGCGAAGATCGCAAAGGGGCTTGGCGACCGCCTCCACATCCTTCATGTGGCCGCTGAGGAGCCCGTCATCGCCGGCTATGACAAGGACTCGATGGGCGTGTTCACGCGTGACGACCGTGCCCACCAGCTACTCGATGAGCACCAAGGCCTCCGCGAGCTCTCAGAACGACTTCGATCAGAGGGCCTGGAGGTCATGCCGCTGATCGAGATGGGTGCGACCCTCGATCAGATCCTCGAGGTGGCTGACCGAATCGACGCAGAGGTGATCGCCGTGGGGTCACACGGGCACGGCGGCATGCACGATCTGCTGGTGGGCAGCGTCAGCAAGGCTCTTCTCAAGCACTCGGCAAGGCCAGTGCTCGTGGTGCCCGTACGCGCGAGCACCTGAGTCACCCCTCAAGGAAGGCGATCGCTCTGGGCCACGCCTCCACCGCGAAGTCCGCGCGGTGAGCGGGACGCGACGGGTCATGCACGAATCCGTGCTCGGCCCCGTCATAGACCACGACCTCGGCACCGGTGGCGCGCAGCGCATCGATGTCTGTCGGCGGCACCCACTGGTCAGCCCCTCCCTCGATGCCCAGCACCGGGCAGGACTCCGGGCGCGCTAGGTAGTCAAGTGGCTCACCTTGGGTCTCGCTCCGCCACATCTGAGGCACGCGGACCATCCCGTAGAACGAGACAGCGCGGCTGAACCGGCCGGTCCCGGCGGCCTTGAGGGTGAACATCCCCCCCATGCAGAACCCGATGACGCCCATACGCTCACAGCCAGTTGCCTCGGCCGAGGCGACCGCGTCACCGATGACTCGGTCGTCATCGAGCATGCCGGCGTTGGTGAGGCGCCAATCGAGGTCCTTGTCCTCGTTGCCGGGAAACACCTCGAAGGTGGCCACCACCCAATCGTTGTCGTCGGCCAGACCCTGCACGAGCTCGTCGAAGAGCGGTCGCATCCCCATGATGTCGGGGATGACCACCAGGCCTTGGCTGGGCTCGCAGCTGGGATCCCCAGGCCGGGCGACCTCAGCAGCAGTCCCGGATGGGAGAGTGATGCGCATCTGGGCAGTCTGCCAGGCGCGTGAGCTCAGCGGATGCGTCGGTAGTTGGGCGCTTCCTCTGTGATCCAGATGTCGTGGGGATGGCTCTCGCGAAGTCCTGCTGAGGTCATGCGCACGAACCTGGTGCCGCTCTGCATCTCTGGGATGGTTGCGGCACCGCAGTACCCCATGGCCTGGCGGAGGCCGCCCTCGATCTGGAAGACGATGTGGCGCAACGCCCCCTTGTAGGGAACGCGACCCTCGATCCCCTCAGGGACGAGCTTGTCGGCCTCGTCGATGTGATCCTGGAAGTAGCGGTCCTTCGAGTACGAGCGGGCGCGCATCGCCGCCATCGACCCCATACCCCTGTACTCCTTGTAGCGCTCTCCGTTGACAACGACGATGTCGCCCGGAGACTCGTCGGTGCCCGCGAACATCGATCCGAACATCACGATGTCGGCGCCCGCTGCGACCGCCTTCGCCACGTCTCCCACGTACTGGATGCCACCATCGGCGATGACGCTCACGCCCTGCCGCCGAGCCACCTCGGCACAGTCGAACACGGCAGTGATCTGCGGAACACCGATACCGGTGACCACACGGGTCG
>JAHFUU010000027.1:4691-12087 GCA_023264915.1 Microthrixaceae bacterium
AGTCGGCGCCGGCTCCGATCAGAGCCTCGGCCGCGTCGGCTGTGGCTATGTTGCCGGCCACGAGGGGTCCTTCCCAGATCGTACGGAGCTCACGAACAGCTTGCACGACGCTGTCTGCGTGGCCATGGGCAGTGTCGATGACCAGCACGTCGACACCAGCAGCAATGAGGCCCTTGGCCCGGTCGTTGACGTCGGGCCCGACCCCGACAGCCGCGCCGACCCGCAGGCGCCCGTTGGCGTCCTTGGTGGCATCGGGGTAGTCGATCTTCTTCTGGATGTCCTTGACCGTTATGAGGCCGTGGAGGTACCCGTCAGCGTCGACCACGGGGAGCTTCTCGATCTTGTTGAGCTTGAAGATCTCCTTGGCAGCTTCGAGATCGGTACCCACCGGTGCTGTTATGAGATCTCCCGAGGTCATCATCGACGAGATCGGGACATCGTCGTCGTCGTCGAACCAGCGAAGGTCTCTGTTCGTGAGGATCCCGACCAAGCGGTTCGTGTCGTCGGTGATGGGCACACCGGATATGTGGAACTCGGCCATCAGCTCGAGCGCCTCGTGCACGGTGTTATGCGGGCGCAGGGTGACCGGATGGGAGATCATGCCCGACTCGGACCGCTTGACCCGGTCGACCTGGCCGGCCTGCTCGTCTGGAGGAAGGTTGCGGTGGATGATCCCGATGCCACCGAGGCGGGCGAGCGCTGTGGCCATGCGGTGCTCGGTGACGGTGTCCATGGCCGCCGAGCAGATCGGGAGCTTGAGGACGATGTCTGGCGTGAGCCGTGACGACGTGTCAACGTCCTTTGGGAGGACCCGGGACTCGGCCGGCAACAACATGACGTCGTCGAAGGTGAGCCCCAGCTTGCCGAACTTGTCGTCGATGCCGCCACCGGACCCCGAGATCGCCTCGTTGCCGTCTCCGAGCGCCATGGGGCCTGCACCTCTTCTCGCTAGTCGCTCACGTTCAGCCGAGTTTAGCCGCCTCGACGCCCGCTCCCGGACCGCTGCCGGGAATGGTTCGGGCCGTTTGGCTCACGGGCGCGGCCACAGCGCCGCCCAACGTGCACCTTGCGCGCCCCGACGTCGCGAGAAGCCGGGCACGCTCACGTGCGCCGCTCCCCCAGTCCTCGGGAAGCCGAGCACCCGAGCGTCGGCGAGGGAGCGTGGGCGAGGGAGCGTGGGCGAGGGAGCGTGGGCGAGGGAGCGTGGGGGCGCAGCCCCCCAGGCAACTAGTGCTTTTGCCCCACACCGGTTGTGCCGATAACCCCGACGTGCACAACCGGAGGGGTCGGCATGCTTGACATCGCCGAGACTGGCGGTTCCTCAGGCCAGGCCGCCGGGTCGCAGGGCGGATCCTCCTCGAGGCTCGCGCCCCTTCCCAAGCGGGTCGCCCCTGCCGGCGCTGGCGGGTCCGACGCTTTGGAGCTGCCCCCGCTGGCCTACTTGGATCAGCTGCTCGAACGGGCTTTCGTGCTGTTGAGCACCCTGGACAAGGACGTCCGGGACGTCCATGAGGACGAGGAGGAGCTGAAGATACGGATCGAGGCCGAGCAAGCCAAGCGCCGATCCGAGGCGGCAAAGGCCAAAGAGCAGGTAGAGGACCTGCTGACTCGGGCCTACCGGATAGCCCAGAGCAAGACGAAGGTTCCCATCCTCGAACAGGGGTTGCTCCACTCGGTACCGGACCTCGACGAGGGGGTCACCTTCGGTTCGTTGAGCGACGAGCTCGAAGTAGAGCTGAAAGCCGCACGTGGGATCACCGGAGCCATCCGGCTCGGGCGCATCGGCGAGCTTCTGGCACAAGCGAACCTCGTCGTCAAGCACATGCAACAAGAAGCTGAGGGTCTCCGCGAGCGGCAGATCCAGTACGTGGCCAGCGAGAGCCAGTCCGAGACGACCGAGGCCGCCGCCAGCTTCGAGATCGGCACGATGGTTTTGGCCCGAGATCTCGAGATCCTCGAAGCCAACCTCCCGCTGGCCGCCAGGCAGTGGAGCGACCCGGCCTGGAAGACCTGGCAGGCTGGCACCGGCCAGGTGGACCTTGTACGCCTCGGCTCCTATCACGACGATCGCCTCGAGGCCGAGATCCCGTTCCTGGTGCCCTTCCCGTTCGCCCAGAGCCTCGTGTTCGAGACCGGCGACCGACGAGACGAAGCCATCAGCGGGATTCAGTCGATGCTGATCCGGTTGGTGGCGGGCATGCCGCCGGGCAGCATCCGGTTCACCTTCATCGACCCCAAGAGGCTCGGCGAGTCGGTAGCCCCGCTTCTGCCCCTCGGCGACCTCGACCCGGAGCTGATCGATGGGACCGTCGCTACGACCCCCGAGGAGATCGAGGAGCGCCTCGTCGAGCTGACCCACCACATCGAGCGTGTGATCACCCAGCATCTGCGCGGGACCCACAGCTCGCTCGCCGAATGCAACGCGAGCGCTGGCGAGATCATCGAGCCGTACCACCTGCTCGTCATGCTCGATCATCCCGCTCAGCTCGGTGAGATCTCAGCCAGGCTGCTCGCTGCGATAGCCGACAACGGCCCTCGGTGTGGTGTCTTCACGATCATCGCCAGAGACGCACAACCCACGTACGCGACCTATCAGACCCCGCTGCCCGAGCGCGCTCAGGTGTTCAAGGTCGAGCCACAGGGCTATGGGGTGGACGTTGCAAACGCGGGCCACTGGTCTCTCCGCCTCGATGCACCACCTCGGCCAGATGGCCCCGAAGCACCCCTCGTGGAGCGGATCATCACGACGGCGGGCACCCAAGCCGGCCAGTCCCGCGAGTCAGCGCTGGCTCTGGGGAAGCTGTATGACCTCATGAACAAGGCGGTCGTGCTGCACACCAGGGCCCCGGGCATGCCCGACATCGAATCAGCGATCGACCTGGGTGATCCCACGACATGGTGGACCGCCTCCTCTGCTGAAGGGCTCGCCGCGCCCCTCGCCCGCCTGGGGCCGACAGCCGTCGCCGGGATCTCCCTCGACTCCAAGCATCCTGCGGTGCTCGTCGCTGGAAAGCCGGGCAGCGGCGTCTCCAACCTCCTGCATGCGATGCTGACAGGACTCATCGTGCTGTACCCGCCATCGGAGCTCGAGCTGTACCTGATCGGCCTCCGCGGCAACCGGTCGCTCGGGGTCTATGGAACACAACGCCTGCCACACGCCAAGGTCGTCGCGACTCACGCGGACCGCGAGTTCGGCCTGGTCATGCTGCGAGAGATCGACAACGAGCTCGAACGGCGGCTCGCCGTGCTCCGAGACACCGTCGGCGAGAGAGCTGGATACGACACCTACCGGGACAGCGCCTCGTCCCCGGATCCGATGTCGCCGGATTCGACGAGCTCGGATCCGATGCCCCGGATCGTGGTGGTGATCGACCCGATCGAGGCCCTCGTCGTGCCCGAGGACCGTACGGCCCAGTGGATGCGCGAGATCATCGAGAACCTTCTGCGGCTCGGGCCCACAGCCGGGATGCACCTGGTGCTGGCGACCCGCGGCGACGACATGGTGGCGGCGGCACCGGTGGCCTCGCTGATACGTCAACGGCTGGTGCTCGACGTCGACGAGCAGTGGGCCATCCAGCTGCTGGGTGACGCCGCTGGCCAAGTGGCCGGCCTGAGCCGACCCGGTGAGCTCCTGGTCTGCCCGAACGCGTCAGATCCGTCCGCGGCACGCCAGATCCAGGCTGTCTGGATCGATCCAACCGAACAGATGATCAACCTGAGGGACCTGAAGCGCTTGGCTAGCGATCACGGGATCACACGTTTCCCTCAGGTGTATGACGGCAGCGAGGCGGCACGTCTGGAGCGGCGAGATCCGATGGCGCTTGTAGGCGACGGGTCCAAGCAGGGTGCCCGACGGATGCCACGGCTGTGGCTCGGCGAGCCGATGGGACTCGGTCCTCCTGTGGAGGCTCTGTTGCGCCGCCAGGATGGCGCCAACATGATCGTGGTCAGCTCGGACCCCGAAGTTGGACAGGGCCTGTTGCTCTCGTCGATCGTGAGCTCGCTGCTCGTGCACGGTGACACCGTCGGCGTGATGGCGCTTGACTTCATGCCACCCGAAGGCTCGTTCACCGAGGCGGCCCATGCCCTCGCGGAGGGGCCCTGGACCGTCCAGCTCGCCCGCCGGCGGAGCCTTGTCAAGGTTGTCGACACTATCCACCGCATCATTCAGGATCGCCTCGCCACCGATGACGCCCGCGCCAAGCCAGTCCTGTTCGTCCTCAACGGGCTGGGGCGCGCCCGAGACCTCGAGGTCGACGTCTACGGCGACTCGCTCCCTGACGACGCGCACCTGCTCGGCACGATCGAGACAGTCGTCCGGGACGGCCCCGAGGTCGGTGTGCACACTCTGGCCTGGTGCGACAGCCTCCCGGCGCTCAACCGTCGCCTTCCCAAGTCGGCTCAGCGAGAGTTCGCGTTGCGGGTCGCGGGACCGATGTCCATGGAGGACTCACTCGCGTTCATCGACTCGGAGGCTGCGGCGAACCTTGAGGCGAACCAGGCCCTGTTCGCGGACGAGGACTGCGGCAAGGTGCACAGGCTGAGACCGTACGTACCCCCCAACGTCGATTGGATCGAGCGGCTGGCTTTGGTTGTGGGGCCGAGAGCCTGAGGACGTGGGACAACCCCGACTTCGTCCAGGCATCCTCTGGGAGCGCGGCACGCCAAGGGGTGTGCCCGCGACACGTGATGCTCCCGAGACCGTCGACCCGCGCGACGCTGATCAGGTGTACCGGTCGAGGATGCTGCTCTCGGCCAGGCGTGAGAGGCCCTCTTTGATGGACCGAGCACGGGTCTCGCCCACACCCTCGACCTCGTCGAGATCGTCGATGGTCGCTCGCATGATCTTCGAGAGGTTGCCGAACCGTTCGACGATCGCATCGACGACGTTGTCGGGCAAGCGCGGTATCCGCGCCAGCAGCCGGTAGCCCTTGGGAGTGAGCGACGCGTCGAGATCGGTCGCGCCCTCGGGCAGGTGCAGCATGTCGCCAACCCTCTTGAGATCGAGCAGATCTTCAGCATCCAGCTCAGCAAGCCCGGTCATTGCCTCCTCGAGGTGCCACGCAGAGTCCTCGTGGAAGTAGTCGCGCACCACAAGGCGCCGGTCCTCCTCGACGCCGCCCATGACCTCTTCGAGCTGGAGGCGAACCAGCCGTCCGTCGATACCGAGCTCTACGATGTCAGCCTCGATCTCTTCCGCGATGCGAAGGACCATCTCCATGCGCTGCAACAGCAGGACGACCTCGCGGATCGTGACGAGGTCCTCGACCTCGAGAGCGCTGAGTGAGGACGAGACCTCGTCGAGGCGGTTCTTGTAGCGCTCGAGAGTCTGAAGGGCCGTGTTGGCCCGGTTGAGCAACCGGGGGATCGGCTCGAGGGGGTGCTTGGAGTCGTCGACGTAGACGTTGATGATCGCCATGTCCTCGGACACCGAGATGACCGGCACGTTGATCGAGCGCGCCACCCTTTCTGCTGTGCGGTGCCGGGTGCCGGTCTCAGAAGTTGGCGTGTTGGGGTTGGGCACGAGATGGACGTTCGCCCGAGCAATCCGGCTGCAATCTGAGGCAAGGATGATCGCTCCGTCCATCTTGGCAAGCTCGGAAAGGCGCTGAGGGCTGAAAGCGGCGTCGAGCAGGAACCCGCCACTGCAGATGTTGAGGACCTCAGGGCCGTCACCGACGACGATGAGAGCACCCATGTTGGCCTGCAGTATTCGGTCAAGTCCCTCTCTCAGCGGCTTGCCGGGCGCGACCGCAGCGAGCGCGGCGAGCATCGACTCGCTGCGGCGACGGCTTACCCCGGAGGAGTACATGGCGTCGCGATCGTGGCTACGGCCGCTGCCGTGATGTGGCTTGGTCACCTTCCTGGGGCCCAAAGGTTGAGGGGCTCGACTTCTCCCGTTGGGGAATGGTGGCAGAAAACGCCCACCGGTGCCACGACTGGCGCAGCATCTCGCCCACCACGACACGCAACAAGTTGGATGGATCTGCCATCAGAGTCCGCGCGACAGCCACCCGTTCGAGCAGTTCGGAACTGCCAGATCATCGTCGCCCCAACCGTGAGCGGCAGCGAGCGCGTCGCTCGCACCGACCAATGGTCCGCCACGGCGTCCCGAGAAGACGGAGGGTCGATCATCTCCACGCTGCCACCTGGCTCATCGGGCGGGGGCTGGCCCCGTCAGCCGGCCAGCCGGGGCGCAGCCCCGCCGAGGCCGGCAAGGTGGATGGCGTCAGAAACCGTCTTGGCACGGATGGCGGAGATCCCCGGCGGGGGATCAGGCGCCAGCCAGGGCACCACGATGTGCCTGAACCCGAGGCGGGCGGCCTCGGCCATCCGTCGCTTCAGCTGGCTGATCTGCCGCAGCTCGCCGCCAAGGCCCACCTCTCCGCAGGCAGCAAGGTCAGCCGCAACCGGGCTTCCGAACAACGAGGATGCCATTGCGAGCGCAATGCCAAGGTCAGCTGCTGGCTCTGCCAGCTTGACACCGCCTACCGCGAGTGAATGGATGTCGACGCGGCCAAGGGGAAGGCCCACGCGCTCGGTCAGCACCGCAGTCAACATGCCGAGGCGGCCCCCGTCGATGCCTTGAGCCGAACGCCTCGGGGTGGCCAAGGTCGATTGCGCGAGCAGGGCCTGCACCTCGACCAGCAGCGGGCGGTGACCTTCGATCGCGGGCACGACGACTGACCCTGGGGTGCCAGGCTGGCGATCGGTCAGGAACAGCGCCGAGGCGTCCGGCACGCCGACCAGCCCTGCTTCGGTCATCTCGAACAGACCGAGCTCGTCGGTGGCACCAAAGCGATGCTTGTCGGCGCGCAGGAGCCGCAGGGCGTGATGGCGGTCGCCGCTGAAGGACAGCACGGTGTCGACCAGATGCTCGAGCACGCGGGGACCAGCCAGCGCACCATCCTTGGTGACGTGCCCGACAAGCATGACCGTGAGCTGGCGAGCCTTGGCCTCGGAAACGAGGCGTGCGGTGCACTCACGTACCTGGCCGACCGACCCTGGCGCGCTCTGCAGGTCGGGATGCGACAGCGTCTGGATGGAGTCGACGACCAAGACGTCTGGTTCATGCTCGGACACGTGCCCGAGGACGTTCGCCAGGTCACTCTCTGAGGCCACCAGAAGCTTGGGGCGCAGGGCACCCAGCCGTTCAGCACGCATTCGCACCTGCTGCTTCGACTCTTCTGCGGAGATGTACAGGCAGGTGTGGCCACGTCCGGCAAGGGCCCCCACGGCCTGGGTCAACAGGCTGGACTTGCCGGCACCAGGCTCACCACCGATCAGCGTGACAGACCCTGGCACGAGGCCCCCACCAAGCACACGGTCGAGCTCTGGGATGCCGGTGGGGTGGGGATGCCACTGGTCAAGGGAGACCTCGGCTATGGGTACAGCC
>JAHFUU010000028.1 GCA_023264915.1 Microthrixaceae bacterium
GGCCATGCCAGCGGTGACCGAGCCGCCGGGGCTGTTGATGTAGAGCCAGATGTCCTTGCTGTCGTCTTCGCCTTCGAGGTAGAGCATCTGAGCGATCAGGGTGTTGGCCGCCGAGTCGTTGACCTCGGTGCCGAGGAACACGATGCGCTCCTGGAGCAGCATCTTGTAGATCTCTTGGCTCGGGTCGAGGCCCGCTGTTGAAGCCATCTGGGGAGGGGCCGGGATCTCAAGGGAGCTACCCATCGGGTTTGCCTTTTCTGTTGATCTGGTGATTTGGATGCGGGTCGGATGCCTGTGGTCCTGGTGCGGCCGTCGGCCGGGCGGACCGTGGGCGCAAGGGTAGCGGCCCCACCGGCAGATGCCTGTACCTGGCCCGGCGGATTCACCTCGTGCCAGCACCGCTTGGCAGCTCTGCCCGTCGGCGCCACGTGCCAGGTCCGCATGGCACGTCGAGGCGGTGCCGTTTCGCTGACCACACCGGTACCCTCGGCCGGAACGATCCTTGCAGGGCAGCCCATCGAATCCGAGGTGTCGAGCTGCGCCACCACATGGGTCAAGCGCTCAGGAACAGCCCACCCGAGGAGGCCACATGGCGATCGCAGACCAGCACGAGCACCCGGACCTTGCCGAGCGCTCTGCCTACCGCAGGGAGCTTCGTGAACGTTTCCTGCTGCCCGAAGGCCAGCGGCCCGCCTCCACCGGGGGCGGGGTGCATCACCTGGCGCTGATCTGCTCGGATCCCGAGCAGACGATCGAGTTCTACCAGGGACTGCTGGGCTTCCCGCTGGTCGAGGTCTTCCAGAACCGCGACTACTCCGCTTCGACTCACTTCTTCTTCGACATCGGAAACCGCAACCTGCTTGCCTTCTTCGACTTCCCTGGCCTCGGCCTGAGGCGGGCACCAGAGGGCATCGGTGGTGTCCAGCACGTCGCTATCTCGGTCACAGCCGAACGCTTCGACGAGCTGACCTCACGCCTGCAAGACGCGGGCGTCAGCTATGCGGGCCCCGACCGGGGCGTGCACGAGTCCGCCTACTTCCGTGACCCCGACGGGATCCAGGTCGAGCTGATCCGCCAACCGCTGTTCGAGATGCCTGAGTCCGCTCCCCAGGCCCCCGCACGTCCCTAGGCGGCACCCGCACTCAAGCCAAAGCCTCGGGCCTGCCGCTCGTGCAGCTGGTCATTCGGTTGCGAGCGAGCGCAGCACGTCGAGCTTGGCGGCGCGCCGGGCAGGCCAGATCGCGGCCACCACACCGAAGATCGCAGCGAAGATCGTGACGATCACGAGCTGACCTACCGGTATCTGAAGGACCTCGACGCCTTGCTGGTACAGCGCCTTGACGATCGCCCAACCGAAGAAGGCTCCCACGACGATCCCGAGCAGGGTGCCGAACAACGAGATGATCACCGACTCCCACCGAACCGTGGCTCGCATCTGGGCACGGCTCATCCCGACCGCCCGCAGCAGTCCCAGCTCGCGCGTGCGCTCATAGATGGACAGGCCGAGCGTGGTCACGATCCCCAGCAAGGCGATGATGATCGCCAGGAACAGCATCGCGTAGACCATGATCAGCATGGCGTCGAACGGCTCGAGCTGCTTCTGCTTGAGCTCGGCCAGGTCCAGAACCGTGGCGTTCGCGTAGCCGGCGGTCGCCTTCGACACGGCGTCACGGGCCGCCGCCACAGAGACGCCCGGCGCGACCTTGGTGTAGATCTGGTAGTCGAACTGGTTGGGGAACCGGTCCTTCCACGCTGGCAGCCCCAGCGTGTACTCGCCGCCCAGGTCCTGGCGCTTGTAGATCGCGACCACCTTCATCGGCTGGTCACCGGCTTGGGGGAACTTCATCTTGATCGTGTCGCCGATCTTCACCCCGGTGTCCTTGGCCGTCTGCTCGTACACCGCCACGCTGTCGGCATCGAGCCGATCGATCGCCCCGCCGGTGACCTCCATGTCGATCGCCTGGCTCACGGTGGCCGGGTCGACACCGAGGATGAACTTGCCCTTGCCGTCGACCTCGACCTGGCTGAAGCGGACCGGCGAGACGAGGCTGAGCTCGGTCAGCTTGCGAAGCTTGTCAGCCAGCTCTGGACTGAGGCCTGTCATGCCGGTGAAGTCACCCGAGTCGACGATCAGGTCGGTGCGGAAGTTCCTGTCGAAGGTGCGGGCGACCGAGGCCTTCAGCGAGGACGCGAGGATCGCCACACAGGCAACGAGGCCGACACCGATCATCAGGGCCGCCGCGGTCGAAGCGGTGCGCTTCGGGTTTCGCATCGCGTTCTCGCGGGCGATCCCTCCGGTGACGCCCGAGAGCGCCCTCGCGGGCCAGCCCAGCACGCCGGCCACAGGCCGCGCTATGACCGGCCCCAGGGCAGCGACCCCCAAGAAGGTGACCGCAGCGCCGAATGCCACGAGGGCGATGGCGTTGTCGAGTCCAGCGAAGAGGCCCAGCAGCAGCGAAGCCATGCCGATGATCACCACGATGCTTCCAGCCACGATGCGGGCGACCGACGTGGATGCGCGGTCCAGGGACACATCGCGAAGGGCGGCGATGGGGGCCACCTTCGAGGCGCGCCAAGCAGGGAAGGTCGCCGACGCGATCGTCACGAGCATGCCCGCGCCGAAAGCCTTGAGCAACGACTGGGGCAACAGGACGGTCCCTGTTGCGGGGATGGCGAAGCCTCCTGCGGCCAGGAGCCCCCGTAGCGCTCCTGACACGAAGATCCCGAACACGATGCCGAGCCCCGATGCAATCATGCCGATCATCGCCGCCTCGAGCATCACCGAACCCATCACCTGGCCACGGCTGGCTCCCACCGCACGCAGCAGGGCCATCTCCTTGGTGCGCTGGGCGACGATGATCGAGAAGGTGTTGTAGATGTAGAAGCAGCCGACGAACAGCGATATCCCGGCAAAGGCAAGCAGGAAGTAGCTGAAGAACGACAGGCCCTCCCGCAGCGTGGTCTGCTGCTCCTGGGTGTAGGTCGCACCGGTGATCGCTTCCTCACCCGCTGGCAGGACCGGGCGGATCCGATCGACGAGATCGTCGGGGGACACACGATCGGCACCTACCACGGCTGCACCGTTGAGCTTCCCGGGCTTGCCTATCAGCCGCTGAGCCGTGGCCGTGTCGAACAGGGCCGTGGTTGCGCCCAGCGCGCTGTCGACCTCACCGAACTTGACTATGCCCGCCACCTTCATCGTCTGCGGCCCCGCCTGGGTGATGAGCGGGATCGGGTCCCCGACCACGTAGCCGCCCTTCTGCGCTGAACCCTTGTCTATGACCACCTCGTCGCCATGGGGGGGGTTCCCGGACACGAGCGTGAAGACGTTGAGCTCAGGCGTGTCGCTCCAGTTGAAAGCGAGTGGTGGCGACTGGCCGTTCTTGATGACCTTGCCGTCCTTGCCGACGAGCAGGGCCACGCCTCCAACTTGAGGATCGACAGAGGCCACGCCCTCGACGGCACGGATCCTGCCGAGGATCGAATCGTCGATCATCGCTCTCTGCTCGTCGCCGGGACCTTGCGCCTTGACCGTGTTGGTCGACCTCACCAACGCGTCCACGCCCCTGGTGGTGGTGCTGAACAGGTCGTCGAAGGTCTTGCCGATCGTGTCGGTGAAGATGAGCGTCCCGGACATGAACCCCACCCCGAGGATGATCGCGACCATCGTCAACACGAACCGCAGCTTGTGACCCCACAGGCTCTTGACCGTGGCCCTGAACATCAGATCTCCTCCCGGGCGCAACCGACCGGCTCTGGAGCTCGATGGAGTTGCCCAACGTCCAGACGCTACCCGCCACAGTTGCCTGACGCGAACGTCCAGCTGCCTGAGCATCCGTGAGGCCGGCCAACGGCGCCCGCCGGGTGGTTCCTCGCTGCGGGACCGGCACGGGCGCCCCCACAGCGGGAAATCACCTGTCGGGTCCAGCGATCGCCCCCTTGCATGCGTCCGGCGCCCAGAGCCCCCGTGACTGCTCACGAGCGTCGCGCTGGGCAGCCTTGAGCTGGTCCTGGAAGCGGTAGGGGATGTCGTAGGTGTACTCGTGCCCGTAACCCTCGGCGATCATGACGTACTCGAACAGGCGCCAGTCAGGCAGCCACACATAGGCAAGGGTGCGGCCATAGCGGTCGGTCCCAGCCTGGGTGGGGTCACCTGAGATGTGCACCTGCTGGCCCTCCAGCAAAGAGCGCGCCCTGGCCGAGGCCTCCTGGCCGAAGCACTGGACCGGCTTCCTCGGATCGCGGGTCTCAGGAGTGTCGAGGCCGATCACCCGGATGGTCACCCTCTTGCCGTCGAGGTCCACCTTCAGCGTGTCACCATCCACCACATCAAGGACGCGATACGGACCGCGGGCATTCGCGGGAATGGCGGGGGATCCCTCGGCGGCAGGATCACCATCTCCGGGTGATCGAGCACTCGCGGCTGGGCCGCCGGAGGTTGCCGAAGGCCCCGACGCGGGAGGCGGTGCGGACGAGGCATGCGGGCCCGATGCCGTCGAGCCAAGCGGATCGCTTGCTGGCGCGCACCCGGCGGCTGTGCCGACGACACCAAGGGCGGCCGCGAGGACCGGGACTCGAAGGCGGCACCCGCGCGCCCGCCCCGCCGCGACCGCAGGACACAACATCGCATGACCGTACTGCGGCCGATCGCGAACCGCATTCGGGTCGAACCAGTGAGGGCGAGTTGGGACTCAAACGACTTGTCAGCGGGTCCGGTCGATGGGTCCGTTGGCGCTGGCGATCTGCATCGACGACCGGTGCGAGGCTCTGATGACCCTGATCCACCAGGACACGACAGGCGCGATCAAGGTCGCCTTCGATTTCCGGTGAGGCCGGCCGGCGGAAGGGCTGGCTCGTGGCAGAGGTGCCGGAACCGTGTGAAGCTGTCACTGCCCGACGCCGCCGCCGCGCTGTGCCCGCGGACGTCGGCCATGACAGATCCAGGAGACCCAGATGGCGATTGACACACTCACGATCTACGCCGGGACCTACAACTCGGCCGATGACGCTCTCGATGACTACGACGCCGTTCATGCGTTGCACTCCGAGCTGGGCTTGATCGATGCCTACGACGCGGCGGTCATCGCCAAGCGCGACGACGGCAAGGTCAAGGTCGTGAAGAAGCACGAGACGCCCACCCGGGTGGGTGGGTTGGCCGGCGGCGGGCTCGGTCTCGCGATGGGACTCGTGATCGCCCTGTTCCCGGCAGCTGCGATCGGCACCGGCCTTCTGGCCGGAACCACAGCCGGGGGCGCTGTCCTCGGCGCTCTCGCTGGTCACGCGGTGGCCGGCATGAAGCGCCACGACCTCAAGGAGCTCGGTGAGCAACTCGACGAGGGCCAGGCTGGGTTGGTGGTCGTCGCCGCCTCGAACATCGAGTCCAAGGTCCGGCACGCCATGGCCAGAGCTGACAAGGTGGCCGAGAAGCAGTTGAAGGCTGACCTCAAGGAGCTCGAGAAGGAAGCCAAAGAAGCCGAGAGTTGAGCCCTGGCGCCCGCCAGCTGCGGCTGACCTGAACTGCTGACCGTGAACAACGTCGACCTGGCCAGGATCCAGTTCGCCACCACGACGCTGTTCCACTTCCTGTTCGTGCCGGTCACGATCGGCCTCTCGTGGCTCACCGCGATCACCCAGACAGCCTGGCGGCGCACGGGCCATGAGGAATGGCTTCGCCTCACGCGCTTCGTCGGCCGGCTGCTGCTCATCAACGTGGCCGTGGGCGTCGCCACCGGGCTCGTTCAAGAGTTCCAGTTCGGGATGAACTGGTCCACCTATGCCCGCTATGTGGGTGACGTGTTCGGAGCACCCCTCGCGATCGAAGGCCTGGCCGCGTTCTTCTTGGAGTCGACGTTCCTCGGCGTGTGGGTGTTCGGCTGGGACAAGCTCTCGCCACGCGTGCACCTGGCGACCATCTACATAGCCGCGATCGGAGCGACCCTTTCAGCCGTGTTCATCCTGGCCGCCAACTCCTGGATGCAGAACCCGGTCGGTTACACGATCAACCCACAGACGGGGCGGGCACAGCTGAACGACATCGGTGCGGTGTTCGGCAACAGGGTCTTCCTGTGGGCGCTTCCGCACACGTTGCTCGCTGCGCTCGTCACGGCCTCTGCTGTGCTCCTGGCGGTGTCGTGCTGGCATCTCCGTCGCGACCAGGATCGTGTTGCGTTCACCAAGGCGGCCGCCATGGCTCTGGTAGTCATGTTCCCCGCCGCTGGCCTCGCGCTGATGACAGGCGCACAGTTCGCGGTGACCGTCACCCAGCAACAGCCGATGAAGGTGGCCGGCATGGAAGCCCTCTGGGGCACCGAGGCACCGGCGTCGTTCTCGCTCGTGCAGTTCGGCGGGATGTCAGAGCAAGATCAGGCACCTGCTTTTGACATCGAGATCCCCCACCTGCTCTCGGTGCTCGCGACATCCAGCTGGGACGGTCAGGTGCAGGGGATCAACTCGCTCGAGGCGCAGGCCGAGGCGCGCTACGGACCGGGCTACTACACGCCCACGGTTCCCTTCTGCTACTGGGGTCTGAGAGTGATGGCCTACCTCGGCACGGTCCTGGTCCTGTTCTCCGGCGTCGGCGTGTTCTTGTTGTGGCGAGGCAAGCTCGCGACCTCCCGGCGCTTCCTGAAGCTGGGTGTGTGGATGGTCGTAGCGCCTTTCCTGGTCAACTCGGGCGGGTGGATCCTGGCCGAGACAGGCCGGCAGCCTTGGATCGTGTGGGGCCTCCAGCGCACCGCCGACGCGGCATCGCCCAACGTCGGCACCGCACAGGTCGCGCTGACGCTTGTCGGCTTCGTCGTCATCTACGGAGCATTGGCCGTCATCGACCTGATCTTGATGATGCGGTACTCGCGGCGCGACCTGGATCCCGCACCTGATCCGGACGGTGGCGATGACGTGCCCGGGTCGCCGATGGCGATGAGCTACTGAGAGGACCGCAGGCTTTGGCGCTTCAGACCACCTGGTTCATCTTCATAGCGCTCCTCTGGGCGGGGTTCTTCCTGCTGGAGGGCTTCGACTTCGGTGTCGGGATGCTCGTCCCGTTGCTGGGCCGTGACGACGCGGAGCGCCGGGCCCTCAGGGCCACGATCGCTCCGGTGTGGGACGGCAACGAGGTCTGGTTGATCACAGCGGGCGGGGCCACCTTCGCCGCCTTCCCCGACTGGTACGCCACCATGTTCTCCGCGTACTACCTGCCGCTGTTCCTGGTCCTCGTGGCGCTAATCGTGCGGGCGTGTGCCTCTGAGTACCGCGCCAAGGCCAGCACTGAGCGGGGCCGTGACATCTGGGACTGGTTGATGGCCAGCGGATGCCTGCTGGCGCCATTGCTGATCGGGGTGGCTCTGGGCGGTCTGCTGGGCGGCATCCCGATCGACGCGCAACTGGAGTTCACGGGGACCCTTCCTGACCTCGTGGCGCCTTATGCGCTGCTCTCGGGCCTTGCCCTGACCGCCATGTGTGTCGCGCAAGCGCTGGCGTTCCTGCGGCTGAAGACCACGGGCGAGATGCAGGCTCGGGTCACCGCCGTCCATCGCGTAGCGGCGTTCGTGGCCGCGGGTTTCCTCGTGGTGTTCGTGGGGTGGACCCAGGCCGAAGCTGGCGGGTTGTTGATCCCCAACGCCGCCCAATGGCTCGCAATCACCTTCGCGGTGGCGGCGGCCTTCCTGGCCACCTACCCGCACCAGGGCTGGGGGTTTGCATGCACGTCTGGTGCGATCGCGTTCGCCGTGATCGGTCTGTTCGGCACCCTGCACCCCAACCTGATGGTCTCCTCGACATCGGCCGCGAACAACATAACGCTGTCAGACAGCTCGGGCTCCTACACGCTCACCTTGATGACGGTGATTGCAGCGGTGATGCTCCCGGTCGTCGTGCTCTACCAGGCTTGGACCTATCGGGTGTTCCGCCAGCGGGTCGCGGTCGTGCGCTCACCTGGTGGCGGCACGACGGTCACCACTGCCGCGGGCGAGCGTCCCGGCGGGGCAACGGACCGGCAACAACCGTGACGCGCCCGGCCGGCTCACGAGAGGCCGGCTCACGGGAGCCCGGCTCGGTTGGTGGGATCGATCGGCGCCTGGTGCGCCGGGCGCGCGAGGTGAGGGGCCTGCTCGCGATCGACGTGGCGGCGGGAGCTGTGTCGACGCTGGCTCTCCTGGCAGAGATGACCCTCATCGCCACCGCAGCAGCCCGTGCTGCCCAAGGGCACGCCGGTGCCGTTCGAGCGACGACCATCGCTGTGATGTCGGTCCTCGTCATCCTGCGCGCATCGCTGGCACGCCTTGTCGAGTCAAGCGGGCGGAGAGCAGCGAGCAGGGTCATGTCGAGGCTCCGCCACGACCTGGTGGCGGTCTGCCTTCACCACGGGGGCCGGCGAACCGAAGGGGGGGGCAGCCCAGAGAGCTCTGAGCTGGCGACCGCTGCCGTGCAAGGCGTTGACGGGCTCGAGGTCTACCTCTCCCGCTTCGTCCCGCAGGTGATCCTGTCGGCGCTCGTCCCGGTGGCGGTCCTCCTCTGGTGCACCATCGTCGACATTCAGTCAGCGGTGATCATGACCGTCACGCTCCCGCTGGTCCCACTCTTGTCGATGCTCGTGGGCCACACCGCTGCCGATCGATCCGCGCAGAGCTGGACCTCGTTGGTGCGGCTGTCAGGCCACTTCCTCGACGTGGTTCGTGGCCTGCCCACGTTGCGCGCGTTCAACCGCGGGCGGGCCCAGCAGCAAAGGATCGCCGAGTCCTCTGACCAGTACCGGCGCGCCACGATGGCCACGCTCCGCCTCGCGTTCATGTCGGGCTTCGTTGTCGATCTGGCTACGACGCTGTCGATCGCACTCGTCGCCGTCAGCCTCGGTGTCCGGCTCGTCGAGGGATCCGTCGGCTTGGCGCCCGCGATGACGGTCCTGTTGCTGGTTCCCGAGCTGTACGCGCCGATCCGCGCTGTGGGTGCCCTCTACCACGCGAGCGCCGATGGCTTTGCCGGCACGAGCCGCATCCTCGATCTGGTGGATCCACCCCCGACACGGGAGCCGGTGCCCACGCCCGCCCTCACGGCCCATCGCGAGCTCGATCCGCGGACGCGGCCCGTCAAGCTCGAGAACGCGACCAAGCGGTTCGCGGGTCGCTCGACTCCCGCTCTCGATGATGTCACCTTGGTGATCGAACCGGGAGAGACCGTCGCTGTTGTCGGGCCGAGCGGGTCGGGCAAGACGACTCTGGGCAAGGCACTCCTCGGCTTGGCGCGCCTTGACAGCGGCGCGGTGATGGCCGGCGACACCGTTGTCACCGAAGCGGCTCTCGACCTGTGGCGCACGAAGGTGGCTTGGGCCCCGCAGCGCCCCACGATGCTGCACGCATCTGTGCGGGACAACATCGCGCTCGGGTACCGACCGCCGCCGGCTGACCGAGCAAGTGGCCAACAGGTCGACCAGGTACCTGGAGGGGTGCCCCGAGGGGTTGGCCCACCGCTTGGCGAAGAACTTGACCGAGAACTTGACCAGGAGGTCGCTGCAGCGGCCCGTCTCGCGGCCGCGACCGAGCTCGTCGATGGATTGCCCGACGGCTCAGGCACGATCATCGGTGCCGGCGGCCGGGGGCTGTCCGCAGGTCAGGTGCACCAGATCGGTCTGGCTCGTGCGCTGTTCCGAAAAGCGCCGCTGCTCGTGCTCGACGAGCCCACCGCCCACCTCGACGACACCAGCCGAAAGCACGTCATCGCCTCCCTGGCCGGCATGAGAGGGCAGCAGTCGATGCTCCTGCTCACACATGATCCTGAACTTGCCGCCGTAGCCGACCGGATCGTGCCTATCCGCGACGGCTCCCTCGCGGCGCTCTCGGCATCGACGAGACCGGCGCCGGCAGGTGGAGCGACCGTGGCAACCGGGATGAGATCGTGACCGGCAAGACCAAGACGAGGGCGGGGTGGGGGCAGTTGGCCGGTGCATCCGAGCTCGTCGGCGTGCAGCCGTCACGCTTCATCCTGGCGGTCGGTCTCGGGGCCGTCGCCGTGGTCTCGGGCGTGGGCCTGGCCGGCCTGGCCGGCTACCTGATCTGCCGGGCAGCGCAGCAGCCTCCGATCTTGACGCTCACCGTGTTGATGGTGAGCGTGCGCGCACTGGCGCTGGTCCGTCCTCTCACCCGGTACGGCGAGCGCCTGACATCTCACGACATGGCCTTGCGGGCCCTTGGACGGGTTCGTTCGAGGTTGTTCGCCCGCATCGAGCCGCTCGCACCCGCAGAGCTCGAGCACTTCCGTGACGGTCAGCTCCTGACCAGCCTCGTAGCTGACGTGGACCAGCTCGCTGACCTCGTCCTCTCGGTCGCGCTGCCGGTCCTGGTGGCCGTCGTGTCCGCCGTCGTCATCGTGGCAGTGACCGCTCTGGTGTGTGCGCCCGCTGCCGGGATCATCTCGGCCGGCCTGGTGATCGGAGGTGTCACGGCCCCCTGGGCCGCGCACCGGCTCGCCAGTGGCCAGGCTGCACATCAAGGGGCGCGGCGGGCCCAGATGACCGCTGATCTCATCGAGACGTTCGACTCGGCCGATGAGCTGTGGCTCTGCGGGGCTGACCTGGTCGCAGCCCGACGGATCGATCGGGCAGATGCCGCTCTTGCCGAGTCCGCCCTGGCGGACAGCCGCGCGGCGGGCTGGTCCGATGCCCTTGTCGTCGCCGTCCAGGGCATCACGGCAATCGCAGTCCTGGTGGCCGCCTCGGCTGCATCTGAGGGAGGCTGGCTCGACCCCTTGCTCGTATGCCCGATCGTACTCGTCGCCCTGGCGTCCTTCGAGGCCGTCCGTCCCCTTTCCGAGGCTGGGCGCCGGCTTCCGGCCGCTCTCGCCGCGGCTGCCCGGATCCTCGATCTGGCCGGCCGCCAGTCCCAGGTCCGCGATCCGGCCAATCCGATCCCCCCTCCACCGCGCCGCCCGTCGATCGCCACCGATCGCGTCGTCGTGAGCCGGGGCCGGGGCGACGGCCGCAGGGTCGTTCTGGCCGGCACGTCGTTCGCGGTCGAGCCCGGCGAGCGACTGGTCTTGTCAGGTGCCTCGGGATCGGGCAAGTCGACCCTGGCGCAGCTGCTCGTGCGCTTCTTGGAACGCGATCGCGGAGAAGCGCACCTGGCCGGCGAGGACCTCCGCTCGTACTCACAAGATGACGTCCGCAACGAGGTGCTCCTGTGCTTCCAGGACCCTCACGTGTTCAACTCGAACCTGCGCGAGAACGTCGCGCTCGCAAGACCTGGCGCGGACGACCAAGCCATCAACGAGGCATTGGCGCGCGCGCAGCTGGCGGATTGGGTCGATTCGCTTCCCGAGGGCCTCGACACGATGGTGGGCGAGTCGGGTCGTACCCTCTCGGGCGGCCAACGCCAACGGCTCGCGATGGCGCGGGCGTTCCTGGCCGACCCTTCGGTCCTGGTGGTCGACGAACCAACGGCTCACCTGGACCGGGACACGGCGGCAGCACTGCTCGAGGATCTGTGGCGAACCACCGGCGACAGATCCGTCGTCCTGATCTCCCATGATGATCCCGGCGCATTCGCGTCCGCACGTCACGTGAGCATGTCCCCAGACGGCGGTGTCTCCGGGTGAGGGTGCCGGGCAGGTGCCAAGCGGGGGTGCCGGGTGAGGGTCACCGAACTTCTGCGCGGAGCGTCACAAGCCTCGATGATCCGAATAGCCTCGACCCTACGGCGCGTCGCACCGCGACGCTTCAGACGTCAGAGAGGAAAGCACATGGAGATGACTGCCTATGAGCCTGGGACCCCGTCCTGGATCGATCTCGGTGCACCGGATCCGGACGCTGCTGCGGCCTTCTACGAGGGACTCTTCGGCTGGACGTGCGAGCAGGGCCCACCCGAGTCGGGCGGCTACCGGATGTGCATGTTGCGGGGCAAGCCCGTGGCAGGGCTCGGCCCGCAGCAGAACCCCGACATGCCACCCTTCTGGACGACCTACATCTCAGTCGACGACGCCGATGCTGCCGCTGCCAGGGTGACCGAGCTCGGCGGGACGGTGATCGTCGAACCCATGGACGTGATGGAGGCCGGGCGGATGGCTGTGCT
>JAHFUU010000355.1:0-1097 GCA_023264915.1 Microthrixaceae bacterium
TTCCGCATGGCTCCGATCGTGGTCCTGATGTCCACGTTCCTGCTGTTCGTGATCATCCCAGCCAGCCCGAACCTCGTCGTTGAGGACCTTCCGAACGGTGTGTTCTTCGCCTTTGCAGTTTCCTCGCTGTCAGTGATCGGTGTGCTGATGGCCGGCTGGGCCTCGGCCAACAAGTACGCCCTCCTTGGCGGCATCCGCGCGGCTGGCCAGCTCATCGCGTACGAGTTGCCGATGGTTCTTGCAGTGGTGGGCGCGGTCATCCAAGCCGGGACTCTCAGCATGAACGGCATCATCGTGCAGCAGTCCCAGTTCAAGCTCTTTGGCGCTGTCCCTGTGCCCTACCTGATCACGCAGCTTCCGATGTTCCTGGTGTTCCTCGCGGCCACCCAGGCCGAGCTCACCCAGACCCCGTTTGATATGCCCGTCGCCGAGTCAGAGCTGGTGGCTGGTTATCAGATCGAGTATTCGGGCTTTCGATTCCTTTTCTTCTTCATGGGTGAGTTCGCCACGGCCTTCGCCTTTGCTGCGATCGCTGCCGTTCTGTTCCTGGGCGGCTACGCGGTGCCCTTCGTCGACGTGTACCTGGCCGACGGCAGCGTCAACAACGTGTATTGGGTGCTAGGGCCGATCTCGCTGTTCCTGAAGGTGATGTTCGTGTCGTTCTTGATCTTCTGGTTTCGCTTCACCTATCCCCGCTTTCGTGAAGATCAGCTCCAGAAGTTCGCATGGAAGTGGCTCATCCCGATCTCACTCGTGTGGATATCGGTGACTGCCCTCTTCAAGGTGGCTTTCGCATGAGCTTGCCGATCCACTGCTCGGCGCCAGCCCGCTGTTGCCGCGCACGCTGTTGGCGTGGGCGGGCGACGAGCTTGGGGCTGCACGGCCCCAGGCGGGTGAGGCCATGAGCCGCCAGGGCGCTCCGGTTCCGGGCACCGGGCTGCTGAAGGGCTTGGTCGTGACCTTCGGGGAGATGCTCAAGACGCTCAAGCCCGACGCCAAGGGTGGGGGTCCGGTCACGGTTCAGTACCCGCGGGAGAAAGAGGAGCCACCTATCCGGGCCAGGGGTGTCATCGCACTTCTCGAGGAGAACTGCACGG
>JAHFUU010000355.1:1107-3895 GCA_023264915.1 Microthrixaceae bacterium
ATGTTGTGCGCCCGCGAGTGCCCCGACTGGTGCATCTACATTGAAGCGCACAAGTACCTCGCGCCGCCCCGCAGAGAAGGCGGTAAGCCGCGCCAGAAGAACGCACTGGATCGGTTCTCGATCGACTTCTCCCTGTGCATGTACTGCGGGATCTGCGTAGAGGTGTGCCCGTTCGAGGCCCTGTTCTGGAGCCCCGAGTTCGAGTACTCCGAGCCCAGGATCGCTGACCTGCTTCATGACAAGAGCCAGCTTGGCATCTGGTTCGAGACGGTCCCCGAGTTCGAGGCCTACGAGCCCGGTTCCGAGGTCAAGGTCAAGAAGGTCCCCAAGCCATGAGTCTGTTGCTGGCGGAGACGCCCTACCTGCTCGAGTATGTGGCCTTCGGCATCATCGCGCTCGCGATGGTGGTGGCGGCCTTGCGAGTGGTCACCACACGCAACGTTGTACACGCAGCCCTGTGGCTAGTTGTGGTGCTCGGTGGGGTGGCGGCCCTGTTCATCTTGTTGGCATCGGAGTTCACAGCCATCACCCAGGTTCTCGTCTACATAGGTGCCATCGTGGTTCTGTTCCTGTTCGGCATCATGCTGACCAGGGCACCACTCGGCAAGGCTGTCGATCTTGACAACAACGCGACCCAGAGGATCGTTGCGGTAGCCGTGGCGTTGAGCCTCCTCGGGGTCATGTGCTGGGGATTGTGGGACCAGTGGCGCGATTCTGAGCTCGGCCTGATAGGTACCAACACCGCTCAGCTCGGCCAGACCACTTCGCAGATCTCGGACTCGATCTTCGGTACCTACCTGGTCCCCTTCGAGGCGGTGTCGGTGCTGCTGCTCGCTGCTCTCGTGGGCGCCATCGTTCTGGCGAGGAGAGACTGATGCTCCGCACCCGAATGTCATGGGACCGTGATCACAGATGATGATCAACCTGTTCCTGGTGCTCGCTGCCTTGCTGTTCTGCATCGGCGTGTATGGGGTGCTGGCACGCCGGAACGGCGTCCTCGTGCTGATGTCGATCGAGCTCATCTTGAACGCGGTCAACATCAACCTCGTCGCGTTTGGTGCATGGTGGGCAACCCAGCCAGGCGGGTCCTGTTCAGCAGGCCAGGAGTGCGCGGCAACGATCGGTCCCGTGTTCGCGTTGTTCGTGATCGCGGTCGCGGCAGCCGAAGTTGGCGTTGGCCTGGCCATGGTGTTGATGCTCTTCCGGAACTTGAAGAGCATCGATATCGACCGAGTGGATTCGATGAAGGGCTGAGCGTGGACCGGTTTGAGATGTGCAGCTGCCCTTGGGCCCAGGAGGCGTCATCGTGATGTTCGCTGCTGAGTCCGTCGGGATCCTCGACAAGGTCTTCGTTCTGCCACTGATCATGGCGTGTTCGTTCCTGGTCATCTTGCTGGTTGGGAAGCGCTTCTCCGAGGGGGTCACCTCAGCTGTCGGGATCCTGTCGGTGCTGGCCTGCTTCGTGCTGGCCTGCTTCGCGAGCTACCAGTGGATCGGTCGGGTCAACCACCCACCAGAGGGTGAAGCGATGGCCCAGGCTCGGGCATCTTGTCTGGGTGGACCTGGTGACAGCCCAACAGCGGTCAAACCCTCGGCCGCCCATGGTGGTTCTGGAGGATCCGGATCGGGTGAAGGTTCCGGTGGCTCGAGTCCAGTATCCGAGCATGGGTCTACAGCTGGCGAAGGCACGACCTCGCGTGGGTCGAGCGAGCACGGTGCCGCCTTGAACGGCGTCGCAACTGGAGAGTCAGCCGAGGCGGCACCCGGACCTGACCCAGCGGGCAACGGGAGTGCACCTGGCACGACCGTTGAAGGCGGGGGAGGATCCGCTGTATCGGAGGGCTCTTCGGCCAGCGGTGGCCATCATGAAGTGATCCCGGTCTGCGCGTCCATCACCTGGTTCGAGACGGCGGTCTCTACGTCTCACACGATCAAGTTCGAGGTCGGCACGGTCGCGGATGGCCTCTCGGTGATGATGCTGTTCGTCGTCACGCTCATCTCCCTTCTCGTGCATGTCTACTCGAAGGCATACCTGCACGACGACCGCCGGTTCACCCATTACTACGCGTTCTTGAGCCTGTTCACCTCGGCGATGTTGTTCTATGTGATCTCCAGCAACACCTTGCAGATGCTGGTCGGCTGGGAGCTCGTCGGCCTCTGCTCGTTCGCGCTCATAGGTCATTGGTGGGAGGAGCAGCGCAACACTGACGCTGCCCTGAAGGCCTTCCTCACCAATCGAGTCGGTGACACGGGACTGATAATCGGCGTGATCGTCACGTTCTTCGCGGCGGGTGCCACCAGCTTCAACGTGTTCCACATAAACGAAGCCGCCGTGTCCAAGTCGGTGAGCACCACGTTGTTGCTGATCGGTGCGATATCGCTGTTCTGGGGGGTGACTTCGAAGTCGGGCCAGTTCCCCCTTCACACCTGGCTGCCAGATGCCATGGCCGGACCGACTCCCGTCTCTGCGCTCATCCATGCCGCCACGATGGTCGTCGCAGGCGTGTATCTCGTCGCTCGCATGTACGGGGTCTTCTACGGCGGGCTCCAGATCAACGCAACCTCGATCCACTATGTGGCCTTCATCGGCGGTTTCACAGCACTCATGGCAGCGGTGCTGGCCTTCGTCCAATGGGACATCAAGAAGGTGCTCGCCTACTCGACGGTCAGCCAGCTCGGATACATGGTGATGGCCGTCGGGGTCGGCGCGTGGACCGCGGGGGTCTTCCACTTGTTCACGCACGCGATGTTCAAGGCGTGCCTGTTCCTCGGGGCCGGCTCGGTCAGC
>JAHFUU010000356.1 GCA_023264915.1 Microthrixaceae bacterium
GTCGGCAGATGCAGGGCTGGCCGCTCGGGTTCGGGAGGGCCGGCCGAAAGCTGCCGCCGACGCCGGGCCAGCTGACCATCTGGACGATCCGGACTATGCGAGGCCTTCGTGAGGCTCTGCGAGAGGCGGCCGTGCCCTCGCCGGCAGGGCGGGGCGTTCTGGTCGATCACGCGCTGGTACGACAGCGACTCGCAAGCCAGACCGCCCGCTTCGCGCTCGCCAACATCCCACGGCTGGTCCTGATCTGTGGATCCACGCGTGAGTGGCTCCTGGCCCGGCGTCCACGGGTCGTGGTGACTCCCGACGTCACCAACATGGTGGGCCGGGCTGTGCTCAGCACCGGAAGCCAGTTGGGCATCAGGACCGTGGCCATAGAGGCCGAAGCCGTTCGTGGAGGTCGGGACAGGTGGAGCCACATCACCGATCTGACATGCGTGCGTGATGAGTCGAGCCGCCGGGCGGTTCTCACCGCTGGAGTCACAAGCGATCAGGTGATGGTCGGTGTGCCCCACCTGCACGACGTCTCGACTCAGCTCGGCGACTCGCCGGGCCCGTCTGTTGGCGCGGTCCAACTTGCCCACTGCATCGAGGACATGTGCGCCCCCAGAGCGCCCCGGATCCGGTCCTCGGTCGCGATGCCAGTTCCTGCCCAGGGGCTGGCAGAGCCCGACGCTGGTGACGCGTCGGGCGGGGGCGAAGCCCCGGTAGGGGTGCCCCGGACGTGACCGCTGTCGACCTCGGTGACGCTCCTCGCGGCACCGGGCCGCCTCAGGCCCACCCACGGAGCTCGCGGATGCTTGCATCAGCCGCGGGAGCGACCCTGGCCGGGGGAGCGGTGGGGGCCCTCGCTGGCTTCAGTGGCCGACTCGACGAGCCGACCTTGTGGTTCGCGCTCGCAGTGATCGCATGGGTGGCTGGTACAGGTTTCAGCTTGTTGCAGGCAGAGCCGTCGCTGGCTTTCCTTGCGCTTCAGGCGTGGATGGCGTTGAACGTGTTGAACGGAGCGGCTCTTGGGTTGATCGACGGCTACACCGGGATCGGGCCCTATGACTTCACGGGCGGGATGGGCGGGGGCATGAAGATCGCCGCCATGACCGAGGTCGGCATAGTCGTCGGCATGCTGTCGGCGCGTGCGGTGAGGGGGGCGGCCCGAAGGCGGCCCGGAAGCATCGAAGGCCTCCCTGTGGCTCTGCTGGATCGATGCGCCGCGGGGCTCGTGGTCGCTGGCTGCGTCGCACTGCTGGGGTATGTGACGATCTCGGGGTCAGGGCTCGGAGCTGTCAACGTGCTGAGCGGCTCGAACGTCTACGGGGACCTGAAGCGGGAAGCTGATGGCGCGGCGATCGGGTACCTGAAGGTGATGACGGGGCTGGCAGGGGTGGGGTTGATGCTGGCCACCTTGCGGTTGACGATCGACCGCCGCCGATGGCCGCGCCCGTTCATCGTGATCGTGTCGAGTGCGTTGATGCTCGTCTCCACTGGGGGCCGGTCCTGGCTGTTGGTGCCGGCGTTCGGGGCGTGCCTCATCTGGTTCCAGGCCGGCCGGTCCCGCTGGACAGGGCGACCGCGACGCGTGGTTCTCATGGGTGGAGGGGTGGCCTTCGTCGTCGCTGCTCTCGTGGGCGGCCTGCGCGGTCAGGCCAGCGACAAGACCATCGATCCCGGAGCCTTCGTGGTCAAAGAGCTCCGCAGCGGCATCTTCCCCACGACTGCCGGGCTTGCTGAGAGCATCCCAGAGCGTGAGCCCTTCATCGCTGGGCGCAGCTTCACCGACGCGGGACTGCTCATCGTGCCCCGCGCACTGTGGCCCGACAAGCCCGGCAACGCTCTCGACGATGTGTCCGAGGGGTTCATGCCGAAAGACATCGGCGCCTCCTTCGGGCTGCAAGGCGAGCTGTATGCGAACTTCGGGTACCCGGGTGTCCTCGTCGGCGCGGGCTTGTTCGCGGCCCTCCTGGAAGGATGTTGGCTTGCCTTGGTGAGCTCGTCGCGGTTGTCGAGGATCCTCTGGTTCGCAGCACTCATACCGGTGCTCATCCAGGTCTTCTCCCGTGGTTACCTCGTGACCATGCTCGCGGGCGAGCTCGGCGTGCTGCTCGGCGCCGCAGCGTGTGCTCGCATGCTCCACCGGGAAGCGATGCCCGGGCCGCCGGCCCGCGCCGGTTCGAGCGCTGGTGAGGCTCCCATCGGAGCCGGGTCCGTGGAGGCGATCTCTCTCGGCAGGCCACGGCAGTGAACTTGCGCGTGATCTTCGTCGCAGGGACGGGCCGCTGCGGTTCGACGGTCTTCGAGATGGCGATGGCCGAATCGTTGGGCGTGCCGAGCACCGGTGAGCTGGTGAGCGTTTGGACCAGAGGGGTGATCGAGAACCGAGCGTGCTCGTGCGGCGAGGATTTTGACTCCTGCCCGTTCTGGCAGGCCGTCGTGAGCACCGAGCCCGCCATGTTCACGAAGCAGGTTGCGACGCGCGTGAGCGCCTCCACCGCAGGCGTCCTGCATGCATTCGGGCCCTTGCGCTGCATGACCTCGAGGTTGCGTGACGGGCTGCCTGAGAGGGTCGGCCCGCAGTGGTTCGACGCGATGGGCGCGCTGTACCGGGGCGTCGCGGAGGCGACCGGGTCACCCACCTTCACGGATTCCTCCAAGGCCCCCGTCATCGCGATCCTGCTGTCGCGCATCGAAGGGCTCCAGGTCGACATGGTCCACCTGACCCGCGACCCGCGAGACGTCGCCAGATCATGGAAGCATCCCCACGCGGTCGGACCTCACACCGCACCCATGCCCCGGCTCGCCCCCTGGAAGTCAGCCATCACGTGGTTGCTCGTCAACGCAGCGGCGGGCCGCGCTGGTGCCAGCCTCTCGGGCGCGTGTTCGAACCTGCGATACGAGGACTTCGTCGACGAGCCGAGCCGGCAGATCAACCGCGTATCGGGCGAGCTCGGGCTCGGTCACAGATCGCTGGATCCCGAGCGACCCGTGATGGTGGGGGTGTCGCCGCACTCGATGTCTGGCAACCCACCGGTCCGGTTGCGACGCGAGCCCGTGAGGATCGCTGCGCAAAGACCACCGGCAGGAGGGCTGTGCGATTTCCTCGTCGTGTCCGGGCTGTGCTGGCCGCTGTTGCACAGGTGGGGGTACCGCCTGAGGGCCGATCGGTGAGCGGCACCCGTGACGACCTGTCAGCTCCACCGGTGCAGAAGACCCCACCAGGTCGCCAGCGCCAGGTCTGCCTGCTCTCGCACCTGCCCTACTACCACCACGCCGCTCTGGCGCTTGACACCGCCGGCCTGCTGGAGCGCTACCTGCACGATCCCACCTTGTTGAACGCGCTGCCGGGAGCCTCGCTTCCTGGCGTGGGACCCTTCGTCGAGCGGGTCAACCGATCGCGGATCGCACCGAGACTCGAGGGCTTGCCTGACCGCTGGTTGCTCGTGGGTCGCCTGGGTTCGGCTCTGGTGCCGGTCATCGAGCGGCTCGTCTCGCCCCGGCACGTGCCCCCTGAACGGGGTGCCGGGCTTGCCCTTCAGTCACTCCTCTGGGATCGCGACGCCAGGTGGCAGCTCGGTGATCCGTCCGTGCTCCACTTCGTCAGCGGGATTGGTGAGCACTCCGCTCGACGGGTCCTGGCTCGTGGCGGGCAGGTGATCTGTGACGTCAGGGCGCCCCACGCTCTCACCCACATGGCCACGACGGTCCCGTGGCTGGCGGCGCGTGGGGTTCGGTATCGGTTGCCCAACGAGGTGAACCTGCCTCGCCTCGAGCGCGAGTACCGGTTGGCCGACCTGATCATCTGCAACTCGGGTTACACGAGGCGCAGCTTCCTCGAGCAGGGCTTCGGCCCGGACAGGGTCGTGTCTGTCCCCTACGGGTGTGACGCTTCGTGCTTCCG
>JAHFUU010000357.1 GCA_023264915.1 Microthrixaceae bacterium
CTTGCGGATCCGCGATCGACAATTTGTTGGGGATGTGGCAAGCGCCGGCCGGCGGCGCGACCGCCAGGGAGCCCGACGGCGATGGGGAGCATCCCGAGCGCCAGCGAGGGTGCGTGGGGGGCGCAGCCCCCCAGGCAGCTAGGCGCTTGCAGTTACGGGATCAGTCGATCAGCCCTTCAGAGCGAAGCCACCTCTCGGTGCGTTGCATGCCTTCGGGCAGGTCCACCTTCGGCCACCAATCGAGCATCTCGTGCGCTTTGGTGTTGGACACAGCCCTGGTCTTGGCGAGCATCTCCATGACGCCGCGACCCAGCTCTGTGTGCTGACCCGCGAGCCTGAAGCCGACGCGAGCGACCTCGGCAATCGCGACCGCGGTCCCCATCGAGTAGGACCGCGGTGGCCCGGGCCGGCCGAGCATCTCGAGTAGATACCCGAAGTACTCAGCGGTCGTGACGGGCATCTCGCCGCCGAGGTGGAAGATCTGTCCGGCAGCGTCTCGGTGATCGGCCGCCGCGAGGATCCCGTCCACCAGATCATCGATGTAGATAGCCGTGAACAGCCCCCTGCCGTGCGCCGGGAGCAAGAACATCCCGCGCTTGATCGCATTGATCGGCTCGATCACCCAGGGTCGGCAGCCCGGGCCGTAGATGTCAGCTGGACGTATGACCGTGCAACCGATCTCGCCTGCGGCGTGCGCCGCGAGCACGAGGTGCTCGGCTGCGATCTTGGTGTCCGCGTACGGGTTGCCGACCGGCATGAGCGGCCAGTGCTCGTCCAGCTCGTGGCCCGGGTAGCAGCGATCGACCGCGCGCGTCTCGACCTGGGCGAACCGCGTCACGCCCATGGTCGAGATGTAGACGAACCTGGACGCTCCAGCCGCTGCCGCGGCGTGCAGCACCTGCTGCGTCCCTATGACGTTCACGTGCCAGGCGCGGGCCACGTCGACGTTGTTGGTCACTATCGCCGCCGTGTGGATGACCAGATCGGCACCCTCGAGATGACCCTGCCAGGCCAGCGGATCGGTGATGTCACCGGCGACCACGTCTCGCTGGGCGTCGGCACTCACGTCCACGCCACTGACCCGATCTCCCCTCTCTGAGCAACGGGCCACCAGTGCGCGGCCGAGGAAGCCGTTGGCACCGGTGACGAACACGCGACGGTTCGTCTGCTCAGCCGAGGCGCTCACAGCGTCCGGCTGTACTGGAACTGCTCGTATCCGATCGCGTTCACGTTGACCTCCGGATCCACGACCACGTGGATGACAGCGGGCTTCCCGGACTCGACAGCGCGGGCGATTGCCGGTGCAAGCTCCGCGATCGTCGACACGTGTTCGCCATGGCAACCCAAAGCCTCGGCCAGAAGGTCATAACGGGTGCTCGGCAGGATGTCAGTGCCCTGGTAACGGTCCTTTGGTATGCCCTTGAACTTGTGCGCGCTGCGCTCCATGCCCCAACCGCCGTCCACGGACACGATGCAGACGACGGGCACATCCGAGCGCAAGGCGGTCTCGAGCTCCATCGCGTTGAACCCGAAGGCGCCGTCGCCGCTCACCAGGTACACCGGCCTGTGGGGGGCTGCCAGCTTCGCGCCGATGGCGAAGGGCAACCCCGTGCCGAGGTATCCCATCTTGACCGAGTAGAGGAACGAATCGGGTTCATAGATCGGGTTCAGCGCCACTGCCCACAGCGTCGTGTTGCCACCGTCCACGACCGTCACGGCGTCGCGCGGGAACGCCTCGCGGACAGCCATCACCATCTGGCCGGGGTTGAGCCCGTCCGCTGCCTCGGCAAGCACGAACGGGGCCGCGTTCGAGATGGTCTCTGCCCGCATCTGGCCGTAGCGGTCCGCGTCGACCATCTGGCGCCGCGGTCCACTACGGTCCCGGACCCCTTCGACCAGAGCAGAGAGCGCAGCCCGAGCATCAGCGACGATCCCGAGATCGACTGGCCTGTTGAGCCCGATCGACAACGGATCACAGTCGATCTGGATCGTCTTCTGCCGATCTGGGTCGCCCCATGCCGGTGGCATCCCCCAACCGTCGTACTCCCCCAGGCGCGCGCCAACGACCAGGACCACGTCAGCGTCGTCACGCACCGCTCGGGTCGTTGACATGTCAAAGAGGTGGAAGTAGTTCGGGTGATCCTCGGGTATCACCCCGCGGGCACCGAGGCTCGAGCTCATGGCCGCAGCGAGGTGGTCGCCCAGCTCGACGAGCTCCCCGGAGGCCTCGGCCCACAAGACGCCCTTGCCGGCGAAGATGAACGGTCGCTCAGAGCCTGCCAGCCAGTACGCCGCCTGGGCGACAGCGGTCGGGTCACCGGCCCCGAGCGTCATCACCCGGTTTCGCTCTGCTGGCGTCAGCCGGATCTCCGAGCAGTCGATCGACTCACCGAGCATCTCGTCGGGCACCGCGAGCAGCACTGGCCCGGGGCGCCCCTCCGTCGCGGCGCGGAACGCGGCACGCACCAGCTCGGGCACTCGATCTGGCCGAGTGACCAGCTCTGAGAACTTCGTCATCGGCTTTGCCATGGCGACGAGATCGGTGGCCTGCCAGGCGCCGCCGCGGTCAGGTTGGGTCGTTGCGCTGCGGCGGGTGCACACGAGACCGACCACCGGATGCCCTTCGCCATGCGCGCTGGTGAGCCCAGCAAGCATGTTCGCGCCCCCTGGGCCAGGGTTGCCGATGACCACGCAGGGCTTGTGGGTCATGCGGCAGTAGCCCTCGGCAATGTGGGCTGCGGCCTCCTCGTGGTGGGCGTTCACGTAACGAATCCCATAGTCAGGGGTGTGGACGACCATGGGGATGTGGGCACCGTCGACGATGCCGCACATGAAGTCGACCCCCTCGAGCTGGAGGCACCTGACCAGCAGCTCGCCCACCGTCATCGTGTCAGTCGCCGATCCCATCCGGCGAGTCTCATGGCAAGCGTTGAGCTGCGCAAGCCCGGCCTTGGGTGAAGCCAACCCGGACATGCCAGCGCCGCCAGACGCGCGACGATCCGGGACCGCACCGGCAGCACAGGTGAGCCGGTTCGGATGCCGAACAGGACCCGCGGCAACGGGCACGATGACGCGGACCGATCAGCCGACCTGGTCGTTGACCTCGTCGAAGATCGCCAGGACGAGCGCTGTCAACGTGGTGAGGAGCTCGCCGCGCTCCATCCGGTCCCGCCCACCACGAATCCACCAGTCGACCGAGGTGTACGCAAGGCCGAGAACGGCCCGGGCGCGGAGGGCGATTCCGGCTGGGATCTCGTCTCCAACGACGTTGGCGGCTTCCGCCAGGATTGGCTCCATCGGCACCGCTATCGCCTCGATGAGGGACCGGATGTCCTCGGTGGGTGTCCGGCCGGCAGACGGGTAGAGAAGGAACGAGAACAGCTCCGGGTCCGACTCCACGAACTCGACGAACGCCTTGACCGTGATCGCAATGACCGCGCGTGGATCCTCCGATGCGGTCTCCACCTGCGAGCCGAGAGCGGCTGTGACCTTCGCAACGAGGTCATCGGCAACCCTGCTGGAAACGGCTGCAGAGAGCCCGGCCTTGTCGCCGAAGTGCTTGTAGACGACCGGCTTGGTCAGGCCGGCCTCAGCCGCGATCGCATCCATCGAGGCGCTCGACCCGTCGCGGCGGATCACCACGAGCGCAGCTTTGACCAGCTCCTCGCGGCGGGCATCTCGGCTCGGCGCGTTCTTCGGCCGTCCTCTTCGCCGAGCCTTCACGGGGCCATCGTAAGCGCCATGCCTCACCGAGGCGGTGGTTGCCGGCCACCCTGCCCCAACCGGTGCACCGTCGCGGCCATGGACCACCCGGCTTGCCTTTACCGGCCTGCCTTTACCGGCCTGCCTTTACCGGCCTGCCTTACCTGCCTGCCTTACCTGCCTG
>JAHFUU010000358.1 GCA_023264915.1 Microthrixaceae bacterium
TCAGCATCGAGGAGCTCATCGAGCGCGTGAAGGCCGTCCTGCGACGCTCGACGGGGACCGGGCCGGGAGATCGCAAGCTGGCCTATGCCGATCTCGAGCTCGACGATGACACACGCGACGTCTGGCGCGCCGGAAGGCTGGTGAACCTCACGGCCACCGAGTACAAGCTCTTGCACTACCTTCTTTCCAACGCACGCCGGGTCCTGACACGCGACCAGATCCTCGAGCATGTGTGGGACTACACGTTCGCAGGCAACGCGAGCGTTCTGGAGACCTACGTCAGCTACCTGCGCCACAAGATCGACGATGTCGACCCCCCACTAATCCACACCGTCCGCGGCGTCGGCTACAGCCTCCGGCTCCCTCCCGACTTCGACAGTCGCTGAAGCCCGGCACGCCCGGCGGCCGGCGCGAGCTGCACGGCCGCCTTCTGGCTGGCTGTTGGAAGCGAACCGGCGCCACGCGTGCCTGTCAGCACGCTTCTGGTGCAACCAGCGCCAGAAGCGCCGGCCTTGACCGCTCGATCTCCTCGCGCAGCATGCGCTCGAGCAGCTTGCCACCGAAGGTGCCGCCGTAGTGCAGGCTCATGGTCAGAGTCGCCGAGCCATCTCCGGTTGGGTGGACCGTGGCATCCAGAACCCAGTCCGAATGGTCGCGGCCGTCGTTCTCTGCACGCTCGAAACGGCACCTGTTCGGGGAGTCGTGCAAGGTGCGGACCATGCGGAGCCGCTTCGAGCGTGACATCGGGCCGAGGCGGCCCCGCAGGTCGACGATCCATGCCCGCTCTCGGCCGGCCTCCGGTACCGCTCTGGGGACCATGCCGAGCCAGGACGGGTACCGGGACAGGTCCTGGACCTCGTCGAAGAGACGCTCTGGGGTGCACGGCGCCTGGAGGTCGACACGGACATCCATCAGCGCGGGCCACCAGCTGACGGCCGGTCGTCCCTCAGTCCTCTGCCCGTGGTGAGAACCTTCCAGCGGCTGAGGCCGACAGGTCCTGGGCGCTCGCTGGTCACCCACGCATTCTGGCCCCGAGGGGAGGTGATCGCACACCCGGTCCCTACACCGGGTGTGCGAGCTCGCCGGGCAGCACGACCAGCAAGACGCCCGCGTCGAGAGCAACCCGTCCCTCGGTGCCGATCAGCTCGTTGCTCAGTCCCAACGACGAGCCAGGCTCGAGCTGCTCACCGGCGAGGCTCCAGCGCAATCCCTCGGTCCTCACGCCTCGAGCCGGACCCTGCCAGGCGAGGAGGGAGACGTACTCGCCCGGCACGCCGGTGAAGGTGGTCTCGGTCCTGGCAACGAAGATGCGCGACCGGCCCGAGCGAGCCTCGACATGCCTGGTCACCAGGCGCGGGGTGACGAGTGAGGCCACGTTGCCCAGCGAGTGGTCGAGCCGCCCTCCCTGGCCGCCCACCACCAGGATTCGGGGAGCGCCCGAACCGACGGCGAGGTCCAATGCGAGCTCGAGGTCGGTCTGGTCCTTGGCACGGGGGTGGCGAAGGACCTGCACTCCCCTGGCTGCGGCATCAGAGAGCACCTCGTCGCTGACCGAGTCGAAGTCACCCACCGCCACGTCGACTGCGATGCCGAGGTCTCGTGCGTGTGCGAGGCCTGCATCAGCAGCGACCACGAAACGGTCCCCTGGAAGGTCCGCGACCGAATCTTGGCCCGGCGCGTCCCCGCCCGTGAACACGACCGCTATCTCATACATGGCACACGAGGACCATCACCAGCCGGCGAGGATGACCAGCGCGGCGGTGAGGTTGAAGAACATGTGGGAGAACACTCCTGGACCTGTGCGCTTGAACCACATGCGGCTGAGCCCGAGCACCAGGCCGAACACGGTCAGGTTGAGGACCATGAACAGGGTCGGCACCAGCGGGCCGGGCTGGAAGTGCATCAAACCGAAGATCACCGTCGAGCCGATCACTGCCATCGCCGTCCCGAAGCGCTTCTGGAACGCCGAGTAGGTCAGGCCCCGGAAGAACAGCTCCTCGACGAGTGGGGCCCCGACGGCGACCATCAGCGTGAGGCCGAGGTAGGACCACCCCGGTCCGCCGGGCTGGCGTTGCTGCTCCTGGAGGAAGTCGGTGTTGCCTGCTGCCTTCACACCAACTGCCTGCTGGATCACGTTGAGCACGAACGAGATGACGAAGGTCCCGAAGGTGAGGCCGAGACCTATGAACACGTCAAACCAGCGGAAAGCCCATCCGAAATCGGTCTTTAGGCTGCCTGATCCCTTCACCCATGAGACGAACAGCGACCACCCGCCGAGACCGATCCAGGTGCTGACCGTGCCTACGGCGGCGACCGCCAGGCTCTTGTCATCCATGCCGGCGACCAGCATCGGTACGAGGAACACGATGCCAGCGACCATCGCGAGCAGGATCCCGTAGGCAACGTCACCACATCCCCAACTGCGCCGCCTGCGGCGAGCGAGGCCTTCCGGCGGCGGGTACGCCTGTGGTTGCGGGTACCGCTGCTCACCCGGGTACGGCTGTTGCCGCGGGTGCTGGTGCTCACCGGGATGCTGGTGCCAGTACGGGTAGGGCGCTTGCCCGGGGGCCCATGGCGCGGGTCTGGCCGGCGCCGTCGGCCCCGCTTTCGCATCGGCCCACGGCTCCCCGCGTGCACCCTGGGCAAGCGGGGCTCCGGCTTCGGACCAGAGGCTCGCCCCAGGGGAGGCGTCGGTGATCCAGTGCTGCGGGGCCGGCTCTGTGTCCAGATTCGGGTTCCAGCCCTCCTGATGCGCAGGCAGGCTGGTGCTCGCCTGATCGAGTTGCGGCGGGGTGGGTGGCGGTTCGTGAGGCCACGCTTCGGCTTGCGAGCCGGGCGGCGACTGGGTGAACGGTGGATGGTCGGCCATGTCGGTTCCGTGGTCGGGTCCAGTGTGCCAGGCGCGACGTGGTTACAATGCGGCACCCGGCTGTCGATCAATGCCGCATACCGGCGTGCCGTTACCTGACCGCCTTCGCCGCGTGGCCAGGCAACGAGTGCACGTGCCGGGCGAGGCGCAGCTCGGGCGCGGGTACCCTGCCCGCATGCGCCGCACCCTGTTCTGTGACGAGCACGAGCTGTTCCGCGCCAGCTGGCGCCAGTTCGTGGCCAAGCAGATCACGCCCCACCACGCCCAATGGGAGCGTGACGGGATCGTCGCCCGCTCGTTGTTCACCGCGGCGGGCGAATCGGGGTTCTTGGGCATGGCCGCGCCCGAGCGTCACGGCGGTGGCGGCAACGACGACTTCCGCTTCAACCTCGTGATCACAGAAGAGATCCAGCGAGCCGGCGTCGCGGGAAGCGGGCTGGGACTCACCTTGCAGAACGACATCTGCCTGCCCTACTTCTTGAAGCTCACAGACGAGGACCAACAGCGCAGGTGGCTGCCAGGGATCTGCTCCGGAGAGCTCATATGCGCCATCGCGATGACCGAGCCCACGACCGGTTCGGACCTTGCGGGGATCAAGACCACAGCAGCTCGCGACGGCGACTGCTATGTCGTCAACGGCTCCAAGACCTTCATCACCAACGGGATCAACGCGGATCTGGTCATCTGCGCGGTCAAGACCGACCCCACCCAGCGCCACAAGGGCATGAGCTTGCTCGTGGTGGAGCGAGGTATGGACGGCTTCGAGCGGGGACGCAACCTCGACAAGGTCGGCCTGCACGCCCAGGACACCGCCGAGCTGTTCTTCACCGACGTCCGGGTGCCGGCGGCGAACCTGCTGGGTGGCGTCGAGGGCGAGGGCTTCGTGCACCTGGTCGCCAACCTCCCCCAGGAGCGCCTGTCGATCGCGATGTCCGCGGTTGCTGCCGCCCGGGCCGCCCTCGAGTGGACACTGGCGTACGCGAAGGAGCGTGAGGCGTTCGGACAGCCGATCGGG
>JAHFUU010000359.1 GCA_023264915.1 Microthrixaceae bacterium
CCATCCCCGACAACGACGACACGGCGAACGACAACACCAACGCCCGTTATAACTGACGACCACTACAACTGACGACCACTACAACTGACGACCACCGCGACTGACGGGCGCTCAACTGAGCACCGACGGGCACGTCGCCATGCCAGCCCAAACGCCACCCGTGAGGTGAGCGACCGTCTTGGCCATCGCCAGCGACGAGCGCCGCCGGAACTCGGGGTCCGCGTCGAGCGCTGGGCTCGTGAGTTTCAGCGGAGCGACCGACCGAGCTTCTCGTCGGTGGCCCGGTGGACGATGCTCATCCCACCGAGACCGGCTCCCGCCTCGATTCTGTAACCGGCGAACTGCTCTCCCGGTTGCGGGGTCATGGCGCCGAAGACGTCACGTTCCTGCCGGCCGGGTGGCGGTCGGAAACCGATCATCTGCGAGCGGTACTATCGTCGACGCCCGCACCAATGCTCTCTGGTTCCTCCACGTCGACGAGACGCCGGCCGCAGCTGACCGGACGGGTGGACGTGGGCGCGCGGCGATGGGACGATTGGCGGTCCGTCAGATCTGAGGAGTCGGCATGTGCCCAGGGGATGTCACGCAACCGCGTCGTTGGAGGTTCGTGCCCGTGGTGGTGATGGCGTGACGGACGTGATGGGAAGCAAGGGTGCAGGTGGACCTTCCCGAGCCCCTGGCGGCATCGGCAGCGTCCCCGCCCGAGCCCCTGGCGATGGCGGCAGTGCCGCAGGAGGTGTCCCTGGCAGTGTCGACGTCCCGGGCATCGGGGACACGCGCGAGTACGTGGACTGGTTGATCCGCAGGCTGTCTGACGGTCACCCGCCACGTCGTGCCGGCACGGCGGCCGAGCGCGAAGCACAAGAGCTGGTGGCAGGGCACCTTGCCCAGCTCGGGCTGCCGGCGGACTTCGAGGGGTTCCGGTTCAGCGACGACCTCTACCGTGTTCTCGCCCTGCACTTCGGTCTCGGCGCTCTCGCGACCCTGGTTGCCGGGCGCCGCCCACTGCTTGGGGCGTCGCTCCACTCCCTGGCGGCTGGGTCGTACTGGTTGGATTCGTCCAAGCGCGCCGAGATCCTCCGGCGAGCTCTCCCCTACGTCGACTCCCAGAACCTGGTCGCCACGCTCGCGCCAACACCTCAACCGAAGCTTCGCATCGTCTACCTCGCGCACATGGACGCTGCATTGACTGGGCTGCTCTTCGATCCCCGGTTCGTGCGCATCTTCTCCTACAAGGGAACCGCCGCGCCCTACCCCGCTCGCTCGCTTGCGGTTGCCACCCACGCCGAGGCTGCCGGAGCGGCTGTCTCGTTGTTGCGAGCCGCACTGGGCGGCCAGAGCCGCGCACTGCGCCGGATCGAGCTGCTGCTCGGGATCCCCGCTGTCATCTCCTTCCTGCTGAACGCTGATGTCACGCGGCGCCAGCATGTCGTGCCGGGTGCGGCTGACGATCTGAGCGGTGTCGCTGGCCTCATGGTGCTCGCCCAACGTTTCAGCTCTCGCCCCCACCCCGATGTCGAGATGGTCTTCGCGGTGACCGGTGCCGAGGAAGCAGGCACAGGTGGCGCCCGCCGGCTGTGCACAGCGCACCGCAACGACTGGGATCCCACCGACACTGTGATCATCGGGCTGGACGGTCTCACCAACTGAGACCTGTTCTGGACCACCGAAGGCGAGATCCATCCGATGCGGATCGCACCGTGGCTCGAGGATGTGCTTGCCGATGCGGCATCGAGCGATGAGCGGTTCACCGGTGCCCGGCGCTACCGAGTCCCGGTCGGGTCCACCGATGCCGCCCCCTTCGAGCATGCAGGCTATGACGGCACCACCATCTCCTGCGTCGACCTGTCGATCGGCTCGCCGCGTGGCTACCACCACCCCAGCGACACCGCGGACAACCTGGACCTGGACCAGCTGCTCGCGACGATCGACTTCGTAGAGGTTGCTACTGACCGCATCATCGAGGCGAAGCTCGGCTAGCAGCAAGGGCGGCCCGTGCGATCCTGACTAGGGGTGCGCCCCCGCGGCGCCCTTGCCCCGATCTGATGAGCCGTCGGCGATCCCGTCAGGGCATGGCTCGTGGTGTGGCGACCTCGCTCGTTGGTTGTCGCGGGACGCGCATCGAGGCCGCGGGAAGAGGACCGCTCACTCAGGCGCAAGCACCCCCCCTGACTGCACAAGTTCGGGGTTACCATCCGCGGGTTCACCTCAGTGACCAGTGGGAGGAAACCATGAGTGATCAAACTGCGGACAGAGATGCGATCTTCGGTGGTCAGAACCGCCGGGAAGTTCTCAAGAAGATCGGCGTCGGAGCCGCCGCGTGGACGGTGCCAACCATCTTGTCGGTGAAGGCGGTGGCCGCTGCGAGCGGCCCGTGCTGTGGCGAGAAGATGCTCAACGGCAGCTTCGAGTCCGGAACGGGCGGCACGCCCGACTCCTGGACAGTCACGGGTTCAGCGGGTCGTGCTGAGTACTCGGGCTACACCGGGGTGATCACCCCACCTGCGGGTGGAGGGCTCTACAGCGGCTACGCCTCGGTGGGGGGTGGGGAGTTGTCCCAGACGGCATCCCTGGCCCCGTCTTGTGCGGGGAACACCTACCTCCTGTCGTGCCAGGCGTTCGCACCCTTCACGACAGCGGGAACCATCACGTTGACCTTCACCGGCGCGTCTTCCCCAGCGCCCATCACGGTTCCGGCGTCCCCGGGCCCCCCGCCGTTCAGCTACTCGGCGTACACCCTCGGCGGCACGATCCCATCGGGGGCCACTGCCGTGACGGTTGCCTTCACGGCGTCTGGCGGCTCGGCCTACGTGGCCATGGACCTGGTGTCGTTCATGGTCTGCTGACATAATCCTGCGGGTGTCGCGGCAGGAGATAGACGACTACCTGGATGGCCTGGACGAGCCGAAGCGCGCCACGCTCGAGAGGCTTCGACAAACCATCCTCGAGATCATCCCCGAGGCCGACGAGTGCATCTCATATGGCATGCCGGCCTTCAAGGTCGGCGGCAAGACCGTCGCGGGGTTCGCGGCCTTCAAGAACCATCTCAGCTACCTGCCCCACAGCGGCTCGGTCATCTCCGCGCTGGGCGAGCAGGTCGCCGCTTACCAGACGTCAAAGGGGTCGTTGCAGTTCGCGATCGACAAGCCGCTACCCAAGGCACTCGTGAAGAGGTTGATCCGCGCGCGCTTGGCCGAGCTTGGCTGACCGGAGGGCACACCGACGCCTGCCCGCGACTTGTCGAGGAAGCGATGGGTCGGCACGGTTCGGCCACCCGGGCCTGTCGAGGTCGCAGCCGAGGGCCGGTCGCAGGGTACCGGTCGCAGGGTACCGATCGCAGGGTACCGATCGCAGGGGTACCGATCGCAGGGGTACCGATCGCAGGGTACCGGAGCTGCTCGGGGTGGATCAGCTGAGCCTCTCGAAGTCGCACGGGACGCCGCGGTCAACTGGGATCGGCTGCCATTCGGCGGCCGTGTAGTTGATGTGGCCGTAGCCCCCGGCGAAGGCGATCCACTTGACCATCCCTGCCTCGAGCTCGTTGGCGCCCATCCACCCGTCGTACTGGTGCGGATCCCAGCCGTTGTAGGAGATCACCTGCCCGGGCATGACCCCGGGCGCGACCTTGGCCCGGCAGGAGAAGGACGCGATGTCGTTCCACACGCGGATCCTGTCGTTGTCGACCACACCCCGCGCTGCGGCGTCGTCGGGGTTCACCTCGACACAGGGCTCGCCGCGGTGGGTCTGGAGGATCACCTTGTTCGCCTGGTTCATCGAGTGGATCGACCACCGGTTGTGCCCTGAGGTCATCCTGAACGGGTGGTCACCACCGGCCTTGGGGTTGGGCTTGTGGACGGGCAGCTCCTCCCCGGCCTCCA
>JAHFUU010000029.1:0-3416 GCA_023264915.1 Microthrixaceae bacterium
CAGTTCAGGTGGTCGGGGCCAAGGACATCGAGGTTGGAGCGCCAGCGCTTGCCTTCCTGGTCGTTGTCGGGATGCTCGGGTTCTTCGCCCTGTTGATCGCGCTCGGTTCGAGCGGCTTCCCGGCCGGACAGTCGGGCAGCGTCGCCTGGGGCATCGTCTTGATCATCTTGGGGATCGGCTGTCTGGCTGTGGGACCTCTGTTCGTGAAGGAGCAACCGGTTCTGGCGATGTCGATGGCTGCGGTGGCGGTGTACTTCTTCATGAGAGGAAGCACGAGCATCCGCCGCAAGCTTCACAAGAGCGATCCGAACGCGGCGACCGAAGGACCGACACCAGGGGCCCAGGGCCCGAGCGAAGGGCCGCCCGCGCCCTTCGAACCCTCACCTGCTCAGGGCCCACCGCCATCTTGGCCGACGAACGCTCCTGGCCCGCCGCCGCCCGGCCCGCCGCCGCAGGGTCCACCCACACCCTGGCAGAACCCACCGCCTCAACCTCCCTTCCAGCCACCGCCGGCACCCCAGCCACCGCAACCGCCAGGCACCACCAGCTTCTGATGCTGTCAGGACCGGCGCACGGGTTCCGCGCCGAACCACGTGAACAACTACGATCGTAGAACGCCGGCTGCGACTAGCCCCTCACGGTCTGCGTCACCTCGCGGCACCGCGGAGCACAGGGGGACCAGCAGCATCACGATGAGCCAATCCGAGGTGGTTGACACGGCGCCGGGCGCGGCCGATAGCAGCCAGGACGCGCCTCACAGGACGATGCACAAGCCCGCCGTGTACACCCAGGTGGTTCGGGGCTCGGTCCTGTTCACCGTCGCTGTCGGGATTGGAGCTCTGGGAGGTCTCGCGTACCTCTCGGTGGCCGCGCGGATAAATGCAGGTGACCGAAGCGTGGTCGGGGCAGCCGGCTTCCTGTTCCAGGCGTTGATGTTCGTCAACTACGCAACCAGCATGGGCATCCCGGTGGCAGTCGCCCGGTTCGCTCCGGCGAACAACCGCGACGTGAACACGCTGTTCAACTGGGGTCTCGTCTACACGGCAGCATCGTCACTTGCAGGCACGGTCGGCCTCTTCGTGGCGGCCCGGACGATCTTCGAGGACCAGACGGCAGCCCTGTTCGAGTCGGGGTATGCCGCAGGCCTGGCGTTGTTCTTCGTCTTGTTGGTCGGTCAGTCATTCGCCATCCTGGTCGAGATCAGGCTTGTCACGATGCGCATGTGGGGCTGGGTGCTGACCCGTGTGATCCTCGTGGTGTGCCTGCGGATGCTGCTCTTCCTGGTGCCCTCGCTTGCCACCAACCCTGTCGGGCTCTTGGTCGTCATGGCCGCGACGCCTGCCCTGTCAGGATTCATCGGAGCTGTCGCGTTGCACTACGTCCATCCCGAACGTGATCGGGCGGGGCTGTTCCCGTTGCCCGCCGATTCCGGCCTCGTGCTTCGGTACGCGACCGTGAACTGGGTGGCCATGCTCGCAGCGCAGGCCCCGCAGTTCATCACTCCCTTGGTGGTTGGCAAGTTCGTCGACAAGGAGCAGTACGGGGCCTTCTTCGTGTCTTGGACGATCGTGACCGTCGTGTTCTTGATACCTCACACCGTCGGCCAGACGGTGCTTGCCGAAGGCAGCCGCGCACACGCGGACCCTGAACGGCAGGCCAAGCTCGGGCTTGCAGTGGCCGGTTCGATCATGGTCGCCATGACCGTTGGGGCTTACGCTCTCGGAGGAGTCGCTGTGAGGCTCCTCTTTGGGGAGGGCTACGGGTTGGCCACCGAGATCCTGCCCCGAATGGTGGCCGCCGGTGTGCCCTGGGCGCTGACGGCGATCCTGTTGGCCCGTGCGCGCGTGTATCACCAGCAGCTCATCACGGTCCTCATCACCGGAGGCTTCGCTCTGGCGACCCTGTTGCCGGTGTCGCTGCTCGCTGCCACCAGCGGCGTACCCGGCGCCGCCAACGCCTGGCTCATCGGCAACACCGTCGCTGCGATGTTCGCCCTGGCGATGGCCACCCTCGGACACCGACCCGAAGGTTCCCCAGCCACGGCGGTCGACGCCGAAGGCATCGAGGTCTTGGCGACCTGACGCTCAGCCGGGGGCGGAGGTGGGTGGCGCACCGGATGTGGGCGGAGCACCGGTCGTGGTGGGCTTGGGTAGCGTGATCGTGGGCTTGACCGAGGTGGATGGCACGTACGGCACGGTCGGGGTCACGTAGCGCTGACTGGTGGGCGGTGAGGTTGGCTTTCGAGCCTGCGAGGTCGTGGGGCCGGTCGAACGGGGACGAGGGGCATAGGAGGTCGGCGGCACGCCAGTCGAGTTCGGTGCGTTGATCACATCGGGTGGGTTTGCCTGGGCGGCACGCTCTGGTGCTTGGGGAAAGGCCTTGTTCAAGAAGTTCAAGACCCCGGTCGCTGCCTGTTCACCCAGCCTCGAGAGCTTGGTGCCGTCGCCCTCGTCGAACCCGTGACCGCCGCCGGGCACGACCAGCAGGGCACCATCGCGCCCGTTCGCCTGCAAGGTCTGGACGAGCTCGGCGCCCTGGCTGATCTGTATGTTCCAGTCAGCGTCGCCGGTGATCACCAACGCCGGGCCCTTCGAGCCGCCGGCGTTCGCCAGGCTGTCAGCCTCGGCCCAGCGCTTCTGCACGGCGGGGTCGGTGCTGGAGTCGTCACCGCCGTAGTACTGGTACTGGTACTGCATCGAGCCGTCAAGGGGGTGGTAGAACGCAACCAGCGCGTTCGGCTCGTCAGGGACGTAGGGCCAGAGGTCGGGACCGACGAAGTACTGGTCGCCAGGCGTGGTGTGTGCCACCGCCGCGAGGCGCGCCCCAGCCGAGAAGCCCTGCACCGCGATGTGGTTGTTGCGGATCCCGAGAGCGTTCGCGGTGGCACGCAGGTACTGGATCGAAGCCTTCACGTTCTGCTCTGGCAACGGGAACACCGGTCCCGCGGTACCTTCGTCGAACAGGTGGTAATCGATGGCGAAGGTGACATATCCCTCTGTGTTGAGCCGGTTCGACCACGGTTTCATGCCGGCGTAGGTGCCCCCGATGCCGGCACCGCCATGCACCAGGATGACTGCCGAATCCCTCTGCGCGTCGCGAGGTCGGCACAGCTCACCCTGGTGGGGCTGCTTGGCGGCGGGCGGAGTGTAGGTGACCATCCGGCACTCGCCGGGGTGCACGCCAGGATCTGCCAACACGTCGGGCACCTGCGTCGTCGTGGTCTGCTGGGCTCCGGCATCGGTGCGTCCGATGATGAGCTCGCCCGGCGCTGACGCCTCCTCACCTGAAGGCGACGCATCTACGGCGGCGCCGCGGTAAGCCACCACGGCCGCAACCGAGACAAAGGCCAGCGTCACCGTTGCCACGACGCTCGCCAGCAGGCGCCTCGAGCGGCCTCGCTTTGATCGTGCCGGGTC
>JAHFUU010000029.1:3426-11959 GCA_023264915.1 Microthrixaceae bacterium
AATGTCCTGCCCGCGACGGGGTGTCCCCACCACGCCTTTGCGACGGTACGGATGATGGGGTGGACGCGTCGGGTCGGTGCTGGGGCGTGTCCATGGTGGGGTTGCCCGCTCGGGGATCTGCGGGAGCCCATTCTTCCAGGTCGACCCGTCACGGGACAGTCACGGCCGTCGAGGTGCTCACCGGGTCCAGCTCTCCTTGGCCATCTTGCAGACCAGATCACGCCGGTGATCCGATGGTCTGCCATGGCAACCAGGATCTTCAACGGAACGGCCGAGCTGCGAGCCGCGACCGGCACGCACCTTGGCTACAGCGACTGGATCGACATCGACCAGGACCGGATCGATCTGTTCGCCGAGGCGACCGGTGACCGCCAGTGGATCCACGTCGACCCTGAGCGTGCCGCGGCAGGGCCATTCGGGTCGACCATCGCGCACGGCTACCTGACCCTGTCGCTGTCGAACCATCTGCTACCCCAGATACTTGCCGTCGAGGGGATATCGATGGGTGTCAACTACGGGGTCAACAAGGTGCGTTTCCCTGCGCCGGTGCCGGTTGGCTCCTCTGTTCGCGCCGGGGCGGAGCTGTTGAGCGTCGAGGACGTGAGCGGGGGTATCCAGGCCACGATGCGCATCACGATCGAGCTCGCGGGATCGCCGAAGCCGGCATGCGTGATCGAGAGCGTCAGCCGTTACCTGGACTGACGTGTCCACGTGTTGGCGGTCCTCTACCTGACGGGCCGTCAGGTCAACAAGTACGCTGCTGCACTGACCCGACCAAGTGGTGGCCGGGCTTCCCGACCCGGTCCTCAGAGCACGCGATCACCCGAGAGGCGCACACCATGGCTTCGCCGACGCCTGACTATGTACCCGCGCACAAGCTGCTGGACGGCAAGACCGTCGTCGTCACCGCGGCCGCCGGAACCGGGATCGGGTTCGCGGTCGCACGTCGATGCGCCGAGGAAGGAGCGCGCGTGCTCATCTCGGACATCCACGAGCGGAGGCTGAACGAGGCGGCTGACCAGATGCTCGAGCTGACCGGATGGCTGCCCCCCACCGTGCTGTGCAACGTAGCTGTCGAGGACGACGTGGTGGGGTTGTTCAGGCGTGCGATCGACGATCTGGGACACGTCGACGTGCTGATGAACAACGCCGGCCTTGGCGGCACGGCGAACCTCGTGGAGATGACCGACGAACAATGGTTCGCGGTGATCGACGTGACCCTCAACGGCACGATGCGCACCACGCGTGCAGCCTTGGGCCACATGGTGCCCCGCGGGAAAGGGGTGATCGTGAACAACGCCTCTGTCGTGGGTTGGCGTGCCCAGCAAGGGCAATGCCACTACGCGGCTGCGAAGGCGGGCGTGATGGCCTTGACCCGATGTGCGGCAATCGAAGCTGCCCCGGCCGGTGTGCGCGTGAACGCGGTGGCACCGAGCCTGGCGATGCATCCCTTCCTCGCGAAGGTCACGACGGAGGACCTGCTGGACGAGCTGACGAGCCGTGAAGCGTTCGGCCGTGCGGCCGAGCCGTGGGAGGTCGCGAACGTGATGGTCTTCCTGGCCAGTGACTACTCGTCCTACATGACGGGGGAGATCGTGTCGGTCAGCTCCCAGCACCCCTGAGCATCTTGGCGGTCGGCCTGCCATGGCCGCCCGCGGCGACGCTGGAGCGTCTCTGAACCTATCCTCGTTGTCGTCATGGAAGGGACGCGATGGCCATAGCGGCCGAGGGTGCTCTGGATCGGCTCATCGAGTCCTGCCCCTCCTTCCTCGGCGCGTCTGACCTGTTCGACTACATGGCCTGGTGCGAGGAGAAGGATGCACCTGACCCCTACGTGCGAGTCTCGGCGTTCGCGCTGCACGTGGTTCGCCTCGCCGAAGCCGGTGATGCAGGCGACCTGGCCGCGGTCTCCTCCACGGTCGACCAACTGCTCGAAGAGGGCGACCGTGACACCTTCGAGCTGGTCCGGCTCGGCTACATAGAAGCCATGCAGAACGCGTGCTCGCACGACGACGTGAAGGTGTCGCCTGAGGTAGCGATGAGCTTGCTCGGGCCGGCCGCCACCGACGTGTGGATCGAGCTCGAGGCCCTGTGGGCGGCGGCCTCGCTGTCGCTGCACGAGGTGCCACGAGCCACAGAATCGGACTACCTCAAGGTCACCGACCCGAACCTCAAGCTCTACCTTCGCATCGGGAAGCGACGCCTCCCGGACGGCCCGCTGGTGTCGGCGAGCGACGTGGTGCGCTATGAGACCGCGGTTGCAGACGCAACCTGGCGCTCGCCGCACCGGCGCCGCCAGCTCAACCTGACCTCACTCATCCTCGGCCTGATCCTGGCCGCCTGCCTGGCGATCGCGCTGGGTCGCTGACAGGGCCCCGCCCCGCCCCACCATCCACGCCTTGGGACGGGATCGCTGCGACCGCGCCTCGGGACGGGTCATTCGAACTGGCCGTCGTCGCCGTCGCCGCCGGGTGCCTGGCCCGCCTTGTGGGCGGTGAGGCGCCCGAACATGCGGCCACTGACGCGTGCCGCAGCCTGGACCCTGTTCGCGGGCGCTCCTTGGCGTTGGCGTTCTTGTGACTCGTGCTGGCCCCGCCAGTACTCGCGGATCGTGCCGATGGGGATCGACACGATCGCGCAGATCAAGAACCACAACAAGAAGAAGTAGGCGCCGAGCAAGAACGCGTAGAGGGCGTTGGTGGCACGTGGCCACAGGAGCGGCAGCATCGCGCCGTACAGCACGGCCGAGAAGACGAAGCAGAAGATGAAGGCCGGGTCGCGCCACAAGGGCCGGAGGAACCACCTGCGTGGGCGCGATGCGTTGCGTTGTCGGCCCACCACCGCACCCTACCGGCCAGGTGCCCCCGAGTGTGAGTGGCCGAGCTCAGCTGCTGGTGGCCTCGGCCTCGGGGAGCTCGTCGTCGGCCGGTTCGTTGCGGTTCTTGCCATTGCCGTTGGCGCCGGCAAGGAGGTTGCGGGCCATCTGCAGGCCGGCCACACCCTGGCTGAGCGCCTGGGCGAGGGTGTCGCTCAAGCCCTGGGCGCCGTTGAGCACGATCATCTGGTCGATGTCGCCGAACGGCTTGGCAGCGGCTTCGACTATGTCTGGCCAGTTCTCGGCAAGCTGCTGGCCGATCACAGCCTCCTGGTTCTCGGCCAGCGCGTCGGCTCGGGCCTTGATGGCCTCGGCCTCGGCCATGCCCTTGGCACGGATGGCTTCACCGTCGGCCATGCCTCGAACCTGCGCGGCATGGGCATCAGCCTCGCCGACCTGCTTGGTGGCCTCGGCCTGCGCGTGTGCCTCGAGCTGCACCCTCTCGGCTTCGGCGGAGGCGTTGACCCGGACCTGCTCGGCGCGGGCGGCGGCCTCGACCTTGACCTTGTGGGCCTGCCCCTCGGCATCGAGCTGGACCTCCTGCCGCTCAGCTTCAGCGTTGGCGATCTTGGCATCGCGCTCGCCACGAGCGAGTGTGACCCTCTCGTAGGCCTTCGCGTCAGCCGGCTTGCGGACTGCGGCCTGGAGTCGCTGCTCCTCGCGCTGTGCCTCGAGCTCAGCCACCTTGGTCTGCTCGACGACCACCTCTTGGATCGCCTGGGCCTCGGACTTCGGCCCGGCCTGGCGAGCCTTGGCTGCGGCTTCGTTGATCTCTGCTGAGTACGCCGCCTGCTGCACCTGGCTGTCGCGGCGAGCGTTGGCCTTGCGCGCCTCGGCTTCTTGCTCCCGCTTGGTCGCTGCCTCGTCGGCCGCGGCTTGCGCGATGCGGGCCTGGGACTCGACGGCGGCTGCATGCGGCCGGCCGAGGTTGGTGATGTAGCCCGTCGGGTCCTGGATCTCTTGTATCTGGAGGGAGTCGACGATGAGGCCGAGCTTCTCCATCTCGGTGCCTGAGGACTCACGTGTGAGCGCTGTCAGCTTCTCACGATCCCGGATCATCTCCTCGACGGTCATGTTGCCGACAATGGCGCGCAGGTGGCCGGAGAAGACGTTGTGGACACGCTGGTTCATGTCGGCCTGCTGGTCGAGGAACCGGCGAGCGGCGTTGGCGATCGAGTTGGGGTCGTCGCCGACCTTGTAGATGACGACACCTTGCAGGCCCAGGGGGATGCCCTGATGGGTGACGCATTCGATGGCCAGATCGGCTTCGCGGAGGTCAAGAGAGAGGCGCCTCACGACCTGGACCGCCGGTAGCACGAATCGCCCACCGCCGGTGACGATCGAGAAGTTCATTCCCTCGACGGGCGTGTGCTTCCCGTGGGCACCCAAGCCGCTGATGATGAGGGCCTCGTTCGGCTCGGCCACACGCCAGAACGTCTTGAACAACAAGACGATGACGACGATCGCACCGACAATGCCGACTCCGATCCAGATCCAGGTTTCCATTGCGAATCCTTCCCGCTACATGCGAGTGACTACGACAGTTCTGGGAGGGTGGTACTCGACGACGACGATGCTCTGGCCCGGAGGGATCTCCTCACCGGACTCGGCTGCGTAGGCATGGAAGTGCTCGGTGCCGCCGCGCACCGGAACCATCACCTCGCCCACGCTGCCAGGGCGGATCCGACCTGTGACCCGACCCATCTTGCCGATCATCCTGTCGTCTTCCATTCCCTCTCCCCGGCCGCACTTGGTTGGATCAATGATCTCACGAATCCGGGTGGGTTGAGCCTGGCACCACGACAATGGGGGAAACCCCCATTTCGCTTTCCTTGCACTAGCCCGGGTCGAACTTTGCGCGATCTTTGCAGATGATCGGGCTACGTGCGCACGATCACGCTGGATCCGTGGCCGAAGAGTCCCTGGTTCACCGTGATGCCCACCTTCGCGCCCTCGACCTGGCGACCGCTCGCCTGCCCGCGGAGCTGCCATGTCAGCTCGCACACCTGGGCGATGGCCTGGGCAGGGATCGCCTCACCGAAGCAGGCCAGGCCCCCGCTCGGGTTGACGGGGATGCGTCCTCCGATGCTGGTCTCACCGTCCCGGAGCAATCGTTCGGCCTCGCCTTCCTTGCAGAGCCCCAGGTTCTCGTACCAGTCGAGCTCGAGCGCCGTCGACAGGTCATACACCTCGGCGACATCGACGTCTTCGGGTCCGATGCCAGCTTCGTGGTACGCGGCGAAACCGATCGCGTCGCGGAAACCACGCTCGGGTGGCGGCACCGTCGCGGCTGAATCGGTTGCGAAGTTGGGCATCTCGATGACGGTCTGGGGATAGGTGGGCGTGACAGTGGAGACGGCCGATATCCGGACCGGGTCGGCCGTGTGGCGCTTGGCGTACTCGAGGGATGACACGACCATGGCGGCACCGCCGTCAGAGGTCGCGCAGATGTCAAGCAGGCGCAGCGGGTCCGCGACCGTCGGTGATGCCATCACGTCCTGGACCGTGACCTCCTTGCGGTAGCGGGCGTTGGGGTTGGCGAGCCCGTGCAGCGCGTTCTTCACCTTGACGCGAGCGAAGTCCTCGCGGGTCGCGCCATACAGGTCCATCCGCCGCCGCGCATAGAGGGCGAAGTAGGTCGGGTTGGTGGCGCCCAGCAGGCGGAACCGCAACCAGTCAGGGTCTTCGGGGCGGTCGCCGCCGACCGGTGCGAAGAAGCCCTTGGGGGTGGTGTCCGCGCCCACGACCAGTGCCACATCGCAGAATCCGGCGAGTATCTGGGCGCGTGCCAGGTTGATCGCATGGGCGCCCGATGCGCACGCCGCGTAGCACGACGCGACGCGGTTTCCCCGCCAGCCGAGCGCCTGGCTGAAGGTGGCACCGGCGATGAAGCCCGGGTACCCGTTGCGGATCGTGTCGGCCCCGGCGACGTAGTCGATGTCTGCCCAACCCAGGCCGGCATCATCGAGCGCGGCCCGGGCAGCGGCGACGCCATACTCGACGAAGTTGCGGCCCCACTTGCCCCAAGGGTGCATCCCCACACCGAGCACAGCTATCTCGGTCATGATCCTGCCCGCCCGGGGCTCGCTGGTAGGTCGCCGCTCTGGTTGGCGGTCGGGTCCTCGGGCGAGGATTGCTGCATCGGCGCCGGATCGCTGATCGCAGGGCAAACGGGACACCACTTCCAGATCAGGTGGACGGCCTCGTCGTCCTCGAAGAGGGTCTCGGTGACCAGCTCCACCTCCATCCCAGCGTGCAGGTCCTCGATCGAGGTCCCAGAGACCATCTGGCCGAGCACCACGAGGCGCTCTTCGGCAAGCTCGACCGCGGCGACGGCGAACGGCTCGAACGGGTCCGTCGTGGCCACATAGGGAGCGGGGGGCTGGTAGCAGTTGTTGGTGAAGCTCCAGATGCGCCCCCGCCGGCTCAACTCGACCTGTTCGTGCTCGGTACCGGTGCAGGAAGGGTTCTTGCAGAAGAAGGTCTCCTTGGGGAACGAGTAGGTGCCGCACTCTCGGCACCGGGAGCCGACAAGAGCGGTGCGGTCGTCCCCTGGGATGAACCAGCCCTCGATTGCAGCCTGCCGGGTCTTGATGTCCAAGGCACCTCCTCGGTCCGGGCGTCTCGTGGTGACGGGCTTGGTGACGGCGGCAACCGTAGCCGAGGCGCCGCAGATCTGACGACTCGTCAGCTCGCCGCGAGAGGGTGTCGGGCGCCTACCCCGAAGGAGGCCTGAAGGCAGCGTCATCGGCAAGCTGGAGGCTCTGCCGGGTGCCATCGAGACGTTGGAGACAGGCCAGTGCCTCGCGATGCTCTCTGGGTTGGCCGAGGAAGGCCATCTCTGACACCGCTCGCTCGAAGAGAGGACGCGCGCTGGTGATCATCCCTCGAGCTTCGGCGAGCTTGGCCAGCTCGAGGGTTGCCGCCGCCTCGGCCGGCCGGCAGCCCAACCGTGCGAAGGTCTGTGCGGCCTCGCGGCAGACCGGCTCTGCGGTGCCAGGCGAGCCCTGCGCCCGCCACAGGGTCGCCATCGCGAGATCCAGCTGCGCCGACATGTAGCTCTTGGGTGCTCGCCCGGCCGCAGCGGTGCCCATCAGCAGGTAGCGCTCGCCACGTCTCACGTCCCCGGCCTCGATGCAGACCCGACTGAGGGTGAGGGCCACCGCGGCACCGAGCTGTGAGGCCCATGTTCCCCTCGGGCCCGCGAGCGGTTCGGTCAGCGGACCCAAGGTGCGGTCGGCGAGGTTGGTGGCTTCGCTGAGCCTGCCGCTGAGCGCGAGCACGACGACGCGGTCGGCCTCGATGGTCGACAGCATGAAGGCGCTGTGGATCTTCTCGATGACCGAGGTGGCCGCGTTGAGCAGATGGTGACCCCCCTCGTAGTCGCCACGAATCGTGCTGAGCGCCGCCCTACCCCTGATCGCCCCGAGCCTCGTGCTGAGGGGCTTGGTCGGCTCTTCAAGTGATGGCAGCCGGACCCAGGCCTCGCCGTAGCGGCCGAGAAGGGTCAGCAGCTCGATGAGGCGCAACGCGAACCAGTCGGCATCACCCACCTCACGGATGCGCGAGCCCTCGTCCTCGGCGATGCGTTCGAGCCCGTAGGTGAGCAACCGGGTCGCCCGCACGTACTCCTCGCGCTCGGCCAGAGCCGAACCGAACATGAGCGCGACCGCCGGCACGAACACCCTCGTTCGGTCCTCGCCGTCAAGCGTCGCGGCAAGCACCTCGCCGTCGCCGATGACCTGGTCGAACAGCCGCCGCTGGTAGCTGTCGCGGTAGCGACGGTAGGCCTCGGGCTGCATGCGAGCTCGCACCCCACATTTCTACTGTTCGATGCTGCTTCGGGCACGGCAGTGCCCGCGCCGGGGTCGACGATCCCGTCCCGGGACACGGCTCGTCGGGCTGAGGTGCAGCGCTGTCGGCCTCCTTTGTGTTCGAAGCATCCGGATGCGGCGACCTCTCGATCGCCGAGCTGGCTTCAGCCGCCGCCGAGCCCGGATGCGGCCAGGAAGGGAGGAACCTCGCCTCCCCCGTGGACCGTCAGGTTCGCTCCGGTGATGTGGCGGGCCAGCGGCGAGGCAAGGAACAGGCATGCGTCACCTATGTCGGTCGGGTCTGCGAGTCGCCGCATCGGGACGGTCTCGGCCACCCGGCGGAGACCGTCCTCGTCCCCGTAGTGCAACCCTGACTGCTCGGTGAGGATGTAGCCACCCGAGACGCAGTTGACCCTCACCTTCGGGGCCCATTCGATGGCCAGTGACTGGGTCAGGTTCAGCAGGCCGGCCTTCGCCGCACCGTAGGCGGCGGTCCACGGGCTCGGGCGCATCCCGCTCAGGCTGCCGATGTTGATGATCGACCCGCCTTCATGCTGGGTCTGCATCTGGGCGTTTGCCAGCTGGGAGAGGTTGAGGGGTGCTAGCAGGTTGAGTCGGATGATCGACTCAGAGAAGCGTGGTGACGCGGTGGCCGCCTCGGCTGAAGGTGAACCACCAGCGTTGTTGACCAGCACGTCGAGGCGGCCACAGCCCCTGATGACCGAAGACACCAAGGCTTCGAGCTGGTCGGGGTCGCGCACGTCGCACGCGTGGAACGCCGCGACGCGCCCCTGGGAGCTGACCTCGGTGTCGGGTTCGTTGCGCGCGCTGACCGCCACGTCAG
>JAHFUU010000360.1 GCA_023264915.1 Microthrixaceae bacterium
CTGAGCCGCAAGAGACTTGTTCGGGGCGATGACAAGGGTCGGGCGCTGGACTCGCTCTATCGTCCAGGCGATCGTCGCGCTCTTCCCCGACCCGGTGATGCCCATCAGCGTCTGGAACGGGTATCCGGCTTGAACGCCCTTGGCCAGAGAGTCGATGGCCTTTGGCTGATCACCGGCAGGCGCGAACCCAGACACCATCTTGAACTCGTGCCGGGCAGGGGGACCACTCCTCGACGGCATGACGCTCACTGTAGGACCTCGCTGTGACGTTCATTCATAACGCGAACCGTGTGTAAGGTCTGCTCGGTCAACGACATGGAGGAGGCGACAGATGGAGGACGCGCTCGGAGCGGTTCAGTCAATGCTGGTGCTCGGCGGGACTTCCGAGATCGCAGCATCGATCGCGCGACGGTTGGTCGAGAACCGCTGCACGACGGTGGTCCTTGCGTCGCGAGCTCCCGCCGCGAACGACCAGCTTGCAACTGAGCTGCGCGAGCGGGGTGCGACAGAGGTCGAGTCTGTTCTCTTCGATGCTCTAGACACAGCCAGCCATGAGAAGGTCATAGGCGATGTCTTCGACCGGATCGACGTGGATCTCGTCCTCGTTGCTTTTGGCGTGCTGGGTGACCAGGCCGAGTTCGACGCGAACCCCGCAGCAGCGGTCTCGGCCGTCGAGACCAACTACGTGGGTGCAGTTTCGGCTGGATTGGTGACCGCGGCCCGGTTCAGGCAACAGGGCCAGGGAATCCTCGTCGTTCTGTCTTCTGTCGCTGGAGAACGGGCCCGAAATACCAACTATGTGTACGGTTCCTCGAAGGCGGGCCTCGATGCGTTCGCCCAAGGCCTCGGCGACGCATTGGCGGGCACCGGAGCACGGGTCATGGTGGTCCGACCTGGATTCGTGCATTCGAGGATGACTGCTGGAATGCCTCCTCAGCCGTTCTCCACGACTCCAGATGCTGTGGCCAAAGCGGTGGTACAGGGACTCGCCAGGCAGAGCCACACGATCTGGGTGCCCTCCCTTCTCCGGTACGTTTTCGTCACGATGCGACACCTGCCTAGGTCCCTCTGGCGAAAGATGTCGGCTCGCTGACGATGGCACTGCGGCTCCCGGCCGGCATCTTCCGTGCCATGCGCCCACCGCAGTGGGCCAAGAACGCGCTCGTCTTCGCCGCCCCGGTGGCGGCTGGCGTCATGACCGAAGCCGACAAGTTGCGGCCCACCCTGCTCGCGTTCGTCTGCTTCTGCCTGGCAGCCAGCGGGACGTACCTGCTGAACGACGTGCGTGACGTCGAATCTGACAGAAAGCACCCAACCAAGAGGAACCGACCGATTGCCGCGGGAATCGTCCCGGCTCGGGTTGCTGTCCTGTGTGCTGTCGCGCTGATCGCGATCTCATTGCTGCTCGCTGCCACGGTCAACAGCGGGTTGCTCCTCACGATGGGTGCCTACCTCGTCCTCACGACCACCTACGTCGTCTACCTCAAGTTCCAGCCCATCTTGGACATCGTCGCAGTTGCCGCGGGCTACGTGGTTCGCACGATCGCAGGTGCTACCGCCGCGAGGGTCCCGATCTCGCCCTGGTTCTTCGTCGTGACCTCTTTTGGGGCACTGCTCATGGTCGCCGGAAAGCGCGAGGGTGAAGCGACCGAGCTCGATGTCGATGCGGCCGACATCCGGCCGACTCTCGGCGTGTACACACCCAGCTACCTGACCTACCTGCGGTCCGTCTCCTCGGGAGTGGTTCTCGTCTCCTACTGCCTGTGGGCCTTCGAATCCGCCGGTTCGGCTCCAGATTCCCTCGCGGGCCTTGCACACCAGCGTGTCGTCTCGGACGTGAGCAGCGTGTTGTTCCGAGTGTCGATCGTTCCGTTCGTGATCGCAATCCTCCGTTACGCGCTGTTGCTCGACCAGGGCGAGGGCAGCGAACCCGAGAAGCTCGTGATGCACGATCGAACATTGCAGGTTGCGGGACTCGTTTGGGCCATCATCTATGCCTGTGGCGTCTACCTCACGAACAGCTGAAACACCCATGCCCGACTACCCGTTGCACCTGCTGTGTGGATGGGGCATGACTGCTCCCACGGCTGCACATCTAGCCCGCGCACACTCCCCTGCCGAGATCCTCGCCTGCCTGTCAGACCCGCCGGCTCGAGGTCTGATAGCGCGCGGGTTGGGTCGTAGCTACGGTGACCCTGCCCAGAACGCTGGCGGGCGGGTCGTGGACACAACCGGGACATGTGAGTTCCGTCTTGACCGTTCCACCGGGTTGGTAAGGGCCTCGGCGGGTGCCAGCCTCGATGATCTGATGCGGTCGCTGGTGCCCCGCGGGTTCTTCGTCCCAGTGACCCCTGGTACCCGATACGTGACAGTGGGAGGAGCCATCGCGGCGGACATCCACGGCAAGAACCACCACAAGGCCGGGTCGTGGAGCTGTCACGTCGAGTCCTTCAAGCTGGCGGTTCCCGACGGTACCGTCCTCGATGTAACGCCTGCCGACGAGCCGGACATCTTCTGCGCGACAGTCGGCGGCATGGGTTTGACCGGTGTGATTGTCGAGGCCACCTTCCGGTGCCCCCCGATCGAGACCGCACAACTGGTGGTCGACACCGAACGAGCTGCGAACCTCGACGCGGTGATGGCGATGATGACCGATCGAGACCATCAGTACGACTACTCGGTCGCGTGGATAGATCTCACGGCGCGGGGCACCACGATGGGCCGCTCGATCCTCCAGCGAGGGCGCTTCGCACGGCTTGGCGACCTCAACCCTTCGCAACGCAACGACCCCTTGGCGTACCGGGCCGAGGTGATCGCTGAGGCGCCGCCTATCTTCCCGAGCGGCTTGTTGAACAACCTGACGGTTCGCGCGTTCAACGAGCTGTGGTTCCGAAAGGCCCCCAAGCAGCGATTCGGCGAGCTGCAGACGATCCCCCAGTTCTTCCATCCCCTTGACATGGTAGGTAACTGGAACAACATCTACGGCTCCCGTGGCTTCTTCCAGTGGCAGTTCGTGGTCCCCCTCGACGAGGCGCCGACACTTCGAGCCATCGTCGAACGGTTGAGCGCCGCCGGATGCACGTCCTTCCTGGCCGTGTTGAAGCGATTCGGGCCAAGCTCCCCGGGTCACCTGTCCTTCCCAACCCCTGGTTGGACGCTCAGCCTCGACATCCCAGCGGGTGACGCTGCCTTGGCGGGACTGCTCGATGAGTTGGACGAGGAGGTGGTCACCGTCGGAGGACGTCTGTATCTGGCCAAGGACTCACGTCTCCGACCAGAGCTCATGCCCACCATGTACCCGCGCCTGGGGGAATGGCGCGAGATCCGGGCGAAGCTAGATCCCGAGGGCGTGCTGCAAAGCGACATGAGCCGGCGCCTGCAACTGGTGTGATCAGCGGTGCTGGCAAGAGGTGAGCCGGCAGAGACGGTACCGTCGGCCCGACGCTGCACGATCCGAATCCGTTCATTGCTCGGCGGCCTTGGTCCGGAGCCAGTCCCAACAAGCGCCAACCTGCACTTTCAGCTCGTCGAGAGTCCCGTCGTTGTGGATCACGAAGTCGGCCCGCTGCAGCCTCTGCTCCCTCGACGCCTGCCGCGACATGCGGGACCGGGCATCTGCCTCTTTGAATGCACGCTGGCTGACAAGGCGCCCCACCGCTACGTCGGGCTCCGTGTCCACGACGATCATGCCAGCCAGGTCATCCCGGCCCGACTCCACCAGCAACGGGACGTCCAGCACGACGATCGAGTCTGTTCCAACCAGCTCGGCAAGGCGTGCCCCGATCGCCTGGGCCACAACCGGATGGACGATCGCGTTCAGGTCTGCCAACGCCTGGGGGTCACCGAAGACCAATTCTGCCACTCCTTG
>JAHFUU010000361.1 GCA_023264915.1 Microthrixaceae bacterium
GACCGGCGCCCTGGCGGGCTTGAACACCGACGCGGGCGCGGCGGGCTTGCCCTGCGGGGCTGCGGTGGTCGCCGGGCCGGCCGCGCCACCTGAAACTGACTCGATCCCGGCGCCTGTGTCCCGCCCCTTCACGACGAAGACCGCTGCGCCGAGGACCAGCACTGCCAGGCCGGCAAGCCCCGCGACAAGGCCCGGCCTCATGGCCGCGCGTGCGGGTCGCTTGCCCTGGGATGTCCGGGACGCACCATGGGGGAGTGGCTGCGCCGCCGCTTCCGGCGGCCCGCGGAGGCTGTGCTCACGCTGCACCATCACCGTCGGCTTGCCGGCGCCTGGGACCGGGCTGGCCGAACCCCGCACCTGGATCGGTGTGCCTGCCCGGCCAGCCCGAGCCGCATCGTCGGCCGCATCGTCGGCCGCATGGTCAACGGCATCGTCAACGGCATGGTCAACGGCATGGTCAACGGCATGGTCAACGGCATGGTCAACGGCGTCGTCAAAGGCCGACATGAGCTCGACGCAGGACCCGGCACGACGCGCCGGGTCCTTCTCGAGCCCTGCTCGCAAGACGCCGTCGAAACGGGGCCCGAGGTCTGGCCGGTGATCGGTGAGGGGCCTCGGCGCCTCGAAGGCGTGCCCGTACATGACAGCGGTGTCGGTGTCGGCCGCGAACGGGCGGGCTCCCGCGAGGCACTCGTAGAGCATCACGGCAAACGAGTACACGTCAGCGGCCGCCGTGGGGCGTTGGCCACGGAGCTGTTCTGGGGAGCAGTAGTCGACGGTGCCGACGAAGGCTCCGGTTCGGGTCATGCGCGTGCGCCGGTCGTCGCGGCTCAGGCCGAAGTCCGCGACGTAGGCGAGCTCGGCTCCAGGATCGGACCTCGACACGAGCACGTTTGCCGGTTTGACGTCGCGGTGAACCAGACCCGCGGCATGGATGGCATCGAGGGCATCCGCGACCTGCCCGAGCAGGTTCGACGTGCGTTCGATGCTGAGAGCGCCATGAGCAGAGAGGATCCGAGCCAGGTCCTGCCCCTCGATCAGGCGCATGGCGATGTACAGGCAGCCGGACTCCTCGCCGAACCCGTAGATCGGCACGACATGGGGGTGCTCGACGCGGGACGCAGCTCGAGCCTCCTCGGCGAACCGGGCTCGGAACTCCGGGTCCTCAGACAGCTCGGGAGCCATGACCTTCAACGCGACGGCCCTGTCCAGCTTGGGGTCTCGTGCACGGTACAGGACACTCATCCCGCCCTGACCGAGCGGTACCTCGATCACCAGTCCGGCGACCTCGGTGCCGGGCTTCAAGGTCTGCATCAGCTCTCCGTGTCTCGTACCCACTCGCCGTCGATGTCGGACCAGAGAACGGTACCGGAGCGGCCGGCTCACAAAGGTTCGTAGCGGAGCGACGTCGACCCCACGGTCACCTCGTCGCCTGGCTCGAGAAGGTGGTCGGTGATCGCTGACCCGTTGACCGTGGTCCCGTTGGTCGAGCCGAGATCGGTGAGAAGGAAGCCGCCCGTCACCGGACGGATCACCGCATGCCGGCGGCTCACGTCCTCATCCAGGACCGTGAGGCAGGACTCGGACACGCGCCCGATGGTGCACGGGGAGCCCCCGAGGACATGGCGCGACCCGTCTGGCAGGGTGAGCGCCGCGAGGCCGCTCGAGCCGGGCTCGACGCGGCGCGTGGGCACGATCGCCTGACCGTCTGCGTCGGGATCGATGCCGGTCACCGGCGTGAGGCTCGATCCAGGGAGGGCGTCGAGGGCGGGATCCTGGCGGAGCATCGCCGCCTCGAGTGAACGCAGCTGGGTCCCAGGTTCGATGCCCAGCTCGGCGACGAGCACGGCGCGGGTGTCTGCGAAGGCGCGAAGCGCTTCGGCCTGGCGGCCGCTTCGGTAAAGCGCCAGCATCAGCTGGGCACGGAAGGTCTCGTTGAACGGGTGGTCGGCTGTCAGCTTCTCGAGGGAACCGACCAGGTCGGCATGCAGGCCGGCGGCAAGCTCGGCCTCGATCAGCGATGTCATGGCGGCGAGTCGCATCTCGTCGAGCCGGGTCGACTCTCCTGAGAGGATCTCACCACCCGCGAGATCTGCGAGCGGCTCACCTCTCCACAGGTCAAGAGCCTGGCGGAGGCACGCGGCAGCGCGTCCAGGGTCGCCCTCGGCAAGGACATGGCGACCTTGCGCCACCAGGCGCTCGAAGGACAACAGGTCCACCGAATCGGGTGCGGCGGCGAGCAGGTAGCCCGGCGATCGCGTCACGAGGACCTCATAGCCCTCGCGCGCCGAGCGATCAGGCTCGAGCAGCTTGCGCAGGTTCGCGACGTAGACCTGGAGCGTGCTCGGGGCTCGGCCGTGGGCCGCATCGCCCCAGACCGTGTCCACCAGCCGTTGCACTGCAACGACACGGTTCGCTGACAGCGCGAGCATCGCCAGGACGCAGCGCTGCTTCGGTCCGCCCGCAGCGAGGGTCGTACCATCGCGTGTGACCTCGAAGGGGCCGAGCACCTTGAACTCCAACCGTGGCTTCACAGCGCTCTCCGATGGGCTTGGCCAGTACGGCCCGGGCTTGCGGCTCGACCTGCACGAGCTCACCTCGGTTGCGCGCCGCGGACCCACGGTACCGGCCCCGGAGCGGTCAAGCGGATGACCCATGATCTCGCTCGAGCGCTGGCGGCCTATGAGGTCGAGGCGGTCATCGGGCGCGGTGCTTGGGCCACGGTCTACAGGGCGCGGCACAAAGAGACCGGCGAGGTCTTCGCCGTGAAGCAGATCTCGCCGATCCATGCCGCTGACGGTGAGGTGACAAAGCGCTTGAGCCGTGAAGCCGAGCTGCTCGGTCAGATCGAGCACCCTCACGTGATCCGCCTGCACGAGCTGGTCGTGTCCGGTCCCGTCTGCGCGCTCGTCATGGAGCATGCCTCGGGAGCCGACCTCGCCGCCTTGATGCGGGCCGACAGTGGCGGATCGGCCCCTCGGCTAGCAGATCGAGCCTCCATCGGGCTGGCCCTCGCGACGGGTCTCGCCGAGGCGCACCGGGTCGGCATCGTGCACCGGGACCTCAAGCCCCACAACGTGCTCTTCGACGGGGCGGGGGTTGTCAAGCTGAGCGACTTCGGGCTGGGCAGGAGCCTCTGCGGTCGATCCGCCCTCACCAAGGCCGGGGTGCTCCTCGGCACGCCGGCCTACATGGCACCCGAGCAGGTGCTGGGTGAGGAAGCGAGCCCGGCGTCAGACGTCTTCGCCGCGGGGGTTGTGCTCCACGAGCTGCTGGCCGGCCACCTGCCGCTGGCGGCGGGTGAACCATCTGGGGACCCATCGACGATCGACGATCTTGCGTGCCCCCCGATCCCGGCCCCTGTCCCGGCCCCTGTCCCGGCCCCCGACGGCGGCCGCCTAGACCTGGACAGGCTCGCGGCCCGCGTCAACCTGCCCCTCGCGCCGTTGCGGGCCAGAGCGCCTCAGGTGCCCGAGCCTCTCGCTGCGGTGGTCGACCGTGCCCTGGCGCGCGACCCGACCCAGCGCTACGTGTCAGGCGCGGGGTTGGCTGGGGCACTCCTCACGGCTGTCACCGAGGTGTTCGAGGCGCGCGACCTGTCCCTGGGACGCTTTCCCGTTCTGGCCGAGCTGTCCGCGATCGGTGGCACCGAGCCGGCACGCCCTCCCCAGGCCCACGAGCCGTCGATGCGCCAGGGCAGGGACCAGGGTAGGGACCAGGGCCAGGGCAGGGACCAGGACCAGGGAAGGGACCAGGACCAGGGCAGGGACCAGGACCAGGGCAGGGACCAGGACCAGGGCAAGATCGCCACGCGCGCAGGCGCAGGGCGTGTCACCGTCGTGCTGCTGGTGCACCAC
>JAHFUU010000362.1:0-578 GCA_023264915.1 Microthrixaceae bacterium
TTGGTGGCACCTATGAGCTGGTGTTCAACGGGGTCGAGGTCGCCCGGTTCGCGAACGCGTCGCCATGGCCGCCAGAACCTTCACCCGCCGGCGCAGCCGGCGGCACCGATGCCGGCACGATCCTGTTCGTCGGCCGCCACGAACCGCGGAAGGGACTCTCGGTGCTAATCGACGCGATGGCGCACCTGCCCGCCTCCACGAGGCTGTGGGTGGGGGGTGACGGCCCCCAGACCGACGATCTCCAGGCGCGCGCTGGCGGGGACCCTCGGATCGTCTGGCTCGGCCGGCTGAGCGAAGCCGAGAAGTTGTCGCGGCTTCGGGCTGCGGATGTGTTCTGCGCGCCCTCACTCGGCGGCGAGTCCTTCGGTGTCGTCCTGCTCGAGGCGATGGCCTCGGGAACGGCTGTCGTGGCGAGCGACCTGCCCGGATACTCCAATGTCGCGCGGGCTGACCGCGACGCGATGCTGGTCCCGCCGGACGATCCGCGCGCTCTGGCCAAGGCTCTCGATCGGGTCCTGTCCGACAGGCGCCTTGCGGACTCGCTGGTCGAAAGCGGCCGCCGGCGGGCCGCGGAGTTC
>JAHFUU010000362.1:588-3855 GCA_023264915.1 Microthrixaceae bacterium
TGTACGAGCAGATGCTGGCCGAAGCCCCCGCATGAGCCTTCCGAGCCGGTTCGTGCAACCATGACCTCACGCTCAACTGAGAGGACCCAGCACAGCTCCGCCTCGGCCTTCGCTCTGGTCAGCGGGTTCACGATCGTTCTGCTCGCGGTCGGCCTGATCGTGACGTTGGTGCTCGGGTTGGGGTTGCTCGGCGTTGCGGCGACTGTCGTCGTGGTTGGGGTGATCACGGGTTCGGCCTATGTCGGGGGGGACTCCCTCGCCCTCGCGTTGACGGGTGCGGTCCCCATAGACCCGCAGCGACACGCACGGCTGGACAACCTCGCCGATGGACTCTGCGCGACCGTCGGCGTCCCCAAACCACGCGTCCTTGTCGTCGACTGCGAGGCCGCTAACGCGTTCGCGTGTGGCCGTGGCCAGCGGCGAGCAGCAGTGGTTGTCACCAGTGGGCTCCTCGAGCGGGTGAGCCGGATCGAGCTCGAAGGTGTTCTCGCCCGCGAGCTCCAGCAGATCAAGAGCGGCGAAGCCCACCGCAACTCGCTCCTGGTCGGCTTCGTGGCGCTGCCCGCGGCGGCGTGTGACCGTGCTCTTCGTACATGGTGGAGCGGATCGGGCCCTGATGGCCAGAGGCGTTCAGCGCTCGGGACCTTGCTGTCGGCGTGCTGCGTGCCGCTGACGCCTCTGGCCCCCATGGCAGCTCGTGTGCTGCACGTCTTCGTCCGACCTGACGGCGACGGGCTCTCAGATCTTGCTGCGGTCGGAGTCACCAGGTACCCGCCGGGGTTGGCGGGCGCGCTCGATGAGATGCGCGAGGCGGGTACCGTCGTGGCCTCCGCAGGCCGCGTCACGGCGCATCTCTGGGTGGCCGAACCCCTCCCGCCGCCGCCGCCGGAAGGCTTCGCCGGGCGCACGCTCGCCAAGCTCAGCACCCACCTCCCCCTCGATCAGCGAGTCGACGTGCTGCGCGAGCTCTGACGGGCTTCGCGCCGACCCGGGCAGAGGGCCTCGCGACGGGTCCGCTGGCCGAGATGTCCCCGGCGACCCGTGCCAGGGTCCGCTCCCCGGTCGCCTTGTAGCGGACCCGTACTGGCCGCTCGGCGCACCCTCACACCCCCCGGTCGCCGTGACAGGCGGAAGGATCCACCACTTGGGATGTTGGGTTCCCTACCGTGAGTGCGGGCGGAGGTCCCGGTCACCCTTCGGCGCACCGAAGGGTCCCAGTCGGAGGTCCCAGCTTGCGTCGATGCCTACCCGCCTTGGGCCCAACAGCGCTCCTGCTCTGCGTCGTGGCGAGCGCATGCGGTACCAGCGAGGGACGTCCCCTCGAGACAGGGAGCAACGCGGCACCGGCCAAGCTGCGAGGTGCGGTCACGACCTCTGCATCCAGCCCTGACGGCCAGACCACCTCGACGACCGCTCCATGGTCGGTGATCCCGGTCTGGCCGCTGACAGGGGTTCTCCTCGGCGACTTCAACGCAGCGAACCATCCGGCGGTGGTGGTCAAGATCGACAACGCTCCCGACGCGCGGCCCCACACGGGCCTGAACCAAGCCGACGTCGTCTATGAGGCCAAGGTCGAGGGCATCACGCGGTTCGCGGCGATCTTCCACTCCCAAGATGCCGACCCGGTCGGTCCGGTGCGCTCTGCACGGTCGACGGACTTGAACATCGTGTCCAACCTCAACAAGCCGTTCTTGTTGTGGTCAGGGGGCAACCCCGGTGTCACCGGTGAGGTCAAGCACGCCGAGAGCCTCGGTTTCGTGGTGAACCTCAGCGAGGACGCCTCGCCGCAGAACTACTTCCGTGACCACGCGCGGCAAGCGCCGCACAACCTGTACGCGCACATGGGCGCTGTGCGCCAGCAGATGTACCTCCTGGACGGTTACCAGCCGCCACCGATGTTCGCATACCGCAACACCGACGACCCCCTGCCGCCGACTGCGATCGACACCGCAGGGATGGCTGTCAACTTCGGTGGGGGGGTGAGGGTCGACTACGTCTGGGACGCCGAGAGGGGCGGTTGGGACCGCTTCCAGGTCGACGAGCGCCACCCGAAGGGACAGGATGCCTTCGTCGATGCTGGCGGGGCCCAGGTCAGCCCTCAGAACGTCGTGATCATGTTCACCCAGTACGGGGCCAGCGAGGTCGATGCCCGCTCACCCAAGGCCTACACCGTCGGTGAGGGTGACGCGGTGGTGCTCACCGCGGGCAAGGCATACCTGGCGCACTGGAAGCGTGACTCACCTGTCACGATGCCCGTGCTGACCGACTCGGGCGGCAACCTCATCGGGTTGACCCCGGGCAAGACCTGGATCGCGCTGCCAGAGGCGGGAACGGCGGGTGCGATACCGCTGGATCCCACCGAGGCCCAGCAAGCCCTCGCACGCAGGGCGTGAGCACCGGACACAGCCTGAGGCGGCTCTGTCGGCTCGCCGAACCTGCTCGCTCCAAGCAGGTCTCAGCCCACGGGGGCGACGGGCCCGCGACCCTCAGACCCAGGACCGAACCGCGCTGTCATCCGGGAACGGGGCACGGGCCCGCCTGGGGTTGGACTGACGCGTCGCCGGACGCCGGACCATGCCGCAGATAACGCCAAGCACCCGCGGCGCCTCGATCTCACAACGCCTTGCAGGGGACCACGTCCTCACCGCGTAGACTTGGGCCATGGCCGACACCCAGAGCAACCAGACATCGGCGCGCGCAACGGGATCCCAGCTCGTGAAACGAGGCCTGGCCGAGATGCTCAAGGGTGGCGTCATCATGGACGTCGTCGACGCCGAGCAGGCCAAGGTCGCCGAAGACGCCGGCGCGGTCGCTGTCATGGCCCTCGAGCGGGTTCCAGCCGACATACGCCGCGACGGCGGGGTGGCCCGGATGAGCGACCCCGAGATGATCGAGGGCATCAAGGCTGCGGTCACGATCCCCGTGATGGCCAAGGCCCGGATCGGGCACTTCGCCGAGGCTCAGATCCTCCAGGCGTTGGGAGTCGACTACGTCGACGAGAGCGAGGTGTTGACGCCAGCAGACGAGGCGCACCACATCGACAAGTGGGCGTTCACCGTGCCGTTCGTGTGCGGCGCCACCAACCTCGGCGAGGCCCTTCGCAGGATCAGCGAGGGAGCCTGCATGATCCGCTCCAAGGGCGAGGCCGGCACCGGCAACATCGTCGAAGCCGTGCGCCATCTCCGCTCGATACTGGGCGACATCGGCAAGCTGACCACCGCAGACGGCCCCGAGCTCTTCGATTGGGCCAAGCGCCTCCAGGCACCG
>JAHFUU010000363.1 GCA_023264915.1 Microthrixaceae bacterium
ATGAACACCTCGGCTCCGCCCGGTCCCGACAGGTCGTCGTGGGAGGCCAGGAACACGTTGTCCGCGGGCTTCACGCATGGCCCGGTCGGCGAGGCGCACACTGCGTAGCCTGTGGCGTAGTCAGCTGTGTCCCACCGGTTGGCGCTGTAGAACAGGTAGAACTTGTCGTTGGCCTCGGCCATGCTCGGGGCTTCGACGGTTCGCCCCTCCCAGATGCGATCGACTCCGAACAGCTCTGCGGGCTCACCGTCGAGAGACTTGAGGTCTTCGGCCAGCTTCGCGCTCCAGATCCTCGACGAGCCGCCCACGACCTCACCCTCGCTCTTCCAGAGCATGTAGAAGGAGCCGTCCGAAGCGACGAACGGGCTCGGGTCGATCGACCCGGCACGGTTGAGCTGGCAAACGAACGGTGCGTTGCTGGTGTCCACGAAAGGACCTGCCGGCTTGGTCGACACTGCCACGGAGATGCACTGGCGCCCAGATGCGGCATGCCGAGCCGTGTAGTACAGGTAGTAGGTGTTGTCCTTGCTCATCACGGCCGGTGCCCACGTGTAACCCGGCACGGCCCATCGGGGCAGGCTGGTGAGCGCCTCTCCCACCCATTCCCACTTGGCGAGATCGGTGGAGCTGATCACCTGGACCTTGCCGCCGCCACCGTTGGTGGCGTACGCGTAGTACTTCCCGTTGCCGTAGATGACCGAGGGGTCCGCGAAGTCGAACGGGAAGTCCGCGGAGGTCCCCGGAGACATGATCTGAAGTGTCTGCTGGCAGATGTCAGACACGGCCCTGAGAGCGGCGACGGTGTCACCTGCGCGTCCCGTGGCCACTGAGAGGTTCGCCTGCTTGATGCCGTTCAAGCACTTCGTTAGCAGCAGGAGCTCCCGTACCTGCTCCTTGTCTGCAGTCGAGGCGCGCGACAAGGCGTCCTTGACTGCCGCCGACCTCCCTCCCATCCGTTCGACTGCACCGGCCAGCTCGGTGATCTCGATCTGGCGCAACTCGAGGCTCCTCCCGGTGCCGTCGCTGTCGGCATGGCGGTCAGCCAGGTCGGTCCTCATCGCTGACAGGCGATCCCCTGTCGCAGCCAGCTCCCCATTGAGCTCGTCGAGCTGTTGCTGGATCGACGTGAGCTCCTCGTCGACCCCAGCCCGTGTGCTTCGTGCCCGGACGAGCTGGACCGTGAGAGCGGCCTGCGCGACCAGCGCGACAGCGCACACGACGGCGACTGCTCTGCGGTGGAGTGGCTTGACCGGGGCGTCCGGACGGGGTCTTGGCCGGGACCGCCACGATCCCCGCTTGGCGGTGTCGCCCGTGAGCGGTCGTCCAGCTGGCTCGGGCTGGGGCGATCGGTCGTGGCTCTCGGTCACGGTCACGTGGTCAGGCCCTGCTCGGCGAGGTAGTTGTTGACGGTCTCACAAGAGCTCTTGGCGTCGTCGAGGATGAGGCCACCCAGCTTCGTGTCACCGTGTGAGAGAGCGTTGAGAGCCTGGTCTGCCGCTCGAAGGCACGCTTGCAGATCGCCCAGCAACTTGTTCTGCACGTACAGGCGTGCGGCTTGGGAGTTCAGCGACGCACGAAGGTTGAAAAGCTCCACCCGGGTCTGCTCGGCCGTGGCGGCCTGGCTGTCACGCTCGGCGGTCTTCGCCTTCAGCTGCTCCTCGCTTCGCGTGAGGCCTTCTATCGTCGATCCGAGCTGGTGGCGCTCGGCGGCAAGGTCCGACGAAGCCACTGCGAGATCAGACCTCGCCCCTTCGATCTCGGTCTTGCCGGCCGCTGCCGCCTGCTCGCGATCGGCCACGTCGCTGCTCGTGGACCGCAGTGCCACCGAAGTGAGGATCACCAGGGTCACCAGCACCGCTGTGACGAACCGGGAACGCCACCTGAGCAGGAGCGGGGCCAGATCTGGCACAAGACCTGCGTGGCGGTCGCCGGAGGCGGCAGGGGATCGGTCCTGCCCCCCTGCTGGGTGGGGCGCGGGGGCGACGGTGTCCTCAGGCTCTTCCGGGTCCGTGTCAGGGGTCATGGGCGAGGGCTTGCGGCTGTCCTGGTCCACCATGATGGCTGATCGCACCGCCCGCGAGGTACCGCCGGGCGTTCAAGGCGAGGAGCTGCGTTGCCGACCGCCCCGGCAAGCCAAGGCCGACCTCTGCTTGAAGCCGGCACGAGTGCGGTCACCGGCGTGTGCTCGCCAGCAACGACGCGATGGTAGACAGGGCCTGCGGGCCGAACAGGCTGGGATCGATGTGCCCCGCGCCGGCGATGGCGACCAGCGGTGCCGGCGAACGAGCGGCGTCGTGGACAGCACGGCTCTGCTCGAAGGGTACGACGGTGTCCGCAGTGCCCGCTATCACCAGGGTCGGTGCGTCGATGGACCGGACCGCCTGTTCGTTGTCATACCGATCGCGCATCAAGAACTGGTAGGGCAGGCCTGGGTGAGCCGCAGCGGCGGCAGCTGGCAACGAGGTGAAGGGCGCGATCAGCACCACTGCCCTCGGGGGTCTGGCCAGGGCGACATCGGTGGCGACCCCGGTGCCGAGTGAGTAACCGGCGATGATGAGATCACCGGTGCCCACGCCTGCGGTCCTGGCGGCGGCCTCGGCGGCGGCCACGCCGTCTGTCCTCAGCCCGTCTTCAGATGGCGAGCCCTCGCACTCCGCGAAGCCGCGGTACTCCGCGAGGAACACGTTGTCCCCAGCCCCCGACAGCGACGCAGCGAACGGAGCGAGGTCTGATCGCGTGCTGTTGATCCCGTGGAAGAGCACGACTGTGGGCACGGGCCCGTCAACTGCCGTGAGGCTGGCGGGGACCCACCAGCCGTGCAGCTCCTCGCCCTCCCCGTTCAGGTACGTGATGTCCCGAGCGGAGGGAAGCACGGAGCCGACCGGCTCGAGCTCGTGCTTGGGCAGGTACACGAAGTAGCCCTGCGTTGCCCACAGGATCGCGCACGTCAGCACATAGGAGGCGCCGAGCACGCCGAGCACCCGCACACCGGCCCCCACCATCCTCCTGTGAGGTGCCTGGGCGGGGCCTGGCCGGGCGGGTCGGTCTCGTCTGGTGCGCATCGGTCCCTCCTCGATCACAGGCAAGCGCCCGCGAGGTGTGTCGTTGGGACCGGGAGCACCAGTGTAGGTGGGTCTCGGGAGGACCGCGTGCCGTGGACCGATCAGTGGATCGTGACCGTGTACTTCACCGTCGAGTCATCAGCAGAGGGTGTCGAGCGTGAGTAGACGAAGACCAGCTCGGTGGTGCCGGCCTGGGTGGCTTCGAAGGTGAAGACCTGCTTCCCGCCGGCACCGATCGCGTCGGATTGGCCCTTGTAGTCGTCAGAGACGAGCCGGACCGAGTCGGAGCTTGACTTGTAGCTCCACGAGTAGCCAGTAGAGGCGTTGGAGTCGAGCTCGATGGCGAACTGCTCCCCGATTGCTGCTGAGACGTCGGTGTTGTTCGCGCCATAGGTCGAAACGGGAGAGTCCGGGCCTGGCTTGGGTGATGTGGTGGGCACTGTCGATCCTGTTGATCCGGGTGGAGCAGGCGAGGTCGTGGCCTGTGCACGTGTACCCGTGGTGGCCGGTGCGGACACGCTCGACTTCGGACCAGAGGTGGTCGAGGTCCCCTGGGTGTCGGTCTTGGAGCACGCGGCCACGATCGACATGGCCGCGATCGCGGTCACGAGCACAGCTCTCGGGGAGCTGACGATCCGTCCGTGCCCTCCGCGCACTCGAATTGCACGGGCAGGCGCTGGGCCCCCAGAGGGGACCGGGGGCTCGGACAGCTGGTCAGTCATCGGCCCAGCCTACGCGAGCACGAGGACGGGTCAAGGTCAACGTCTCTGGGTCGGCGCTGGGACC
>JAHFUU010000364.1 GCA_023264915.1 Microthrixaceae bacterium
CCCTGCGCGAGAGCGGCGAGCTGCTGGTGCCCGTCATCGGGTTGCCCGACAAGGTGCGGCTGCTGCCCAGCGGCGAGACGCTGGCGAACGGCACGGCGGTCACCTACCGCTTCTCGTGGGCCACAGCCCTGATCATCACGCTGGTGCTGGCGGCTCTGTACGGGCTCGTCGTGTACATGCTCGCCTTCCGGCCGCTGCGCGAAGCCCCCACGCTTGCTCGCGTGGCTGCGTCGCTGGGCCTGTTCCTGTACCTGTTGGCCATCGCGCGGATGCGCCTGGGTGACTTCGCCGCCTCGGTATCTCTCGCCACCTTCGTCGCGCTGGTGGCGGTGGCTTGCGCGGTGGGCGCAGTTGCGTTGCTCGCCCATCGACTGCTGGCGGTCAGGAGCGCCGGGTCCGCGAGGGCCGTGGCGTTAGGCCTTCCGGCCGCCTACCTCGTCGCGGTGGCGCGCCTCCAGCTCGGGACGCCCGGCAAGGTGGTGGCGAAGCCCGAGGCCCTCCTGCCCCAATCGGTCGTCGAGATCGGGCCTGTCTCGGTCCAGCAAGACAGGCTCTGGCTGGCGGGGCTGGTCGTGCTGGTTGCATCCGTCCTCGGTGCCGCGTTCACCTACACGCGCTTCGGGCTCGCCACGCGCGCGGCAGCCGAGAGCGAGAAGGGGGCCGTGCTGATCGGTCTGTCCCCCACTCGAATCGCAGCGGTCAACTGGATGATCGCCACCGTCCTCGCTGGCGGTGCGGTCATCCTCATCGCCCCCATCGCGAACCTGAATCCCGCCAGCACCAGCCTCCTCATCGTGCCGGCCATGGCGGCGGCCCTGCTCGGGCGCTTCACGTCCTTCACGATCACGGTTGCCGCGGGCCTGGGCATCGGCATGTTGCAGTCGGAGATCTTGAACCTTCGAAGCAGCCTCAGCTGGCTGCCCGATCTCGACCTTCAGTACGGGGTCCCGTTCGTGTTGATCATCTTGACCCTCGCCCTGAGTGGGCGGAAGCTGCCGACCCGGGCGACCCTGCACGAGGGCCGCTTCCCGCGCTCCCCGACGCCGCGCCACCTGCTGGTATGGACGGTGGTCCTGTCCGGTTCGGCCATCGCGGGTCTGTTGATGCTCGACAGCCAGTGGCGGTCGGGGATCATCGTCACCAGCACCACAGCGATCGTCGCCCTGTCGGTCGTCGTGCTGACCGGCTACGTGGGCCAGATCTCCCTCATGCCGATGGCTCTGGCGGGCATCGGCGCCTTCACGATGGTCAAGTTGACGACGGACTTCTCGGTGCCCTTTCCGGTGGCGCCGCTTCTGGGGGCCCTGGCGGCTGTGGTGGTCGGGCTCGTGGCTGGCATACCAGCGGTGCGTGTCCGGGGGATGAACCTCGCCATAGCGACGCTCGCGGCCGCGGTGGCGATCGAGGAGCTCATCTTGAAGTGGGGCTGGCTCACCGGGGGGCGAGGCGGCAGCCAGGTCCCCGCGCCCAAGCTGTTCGGAGTTGATCTCGGAATCTCCGCTGTCGGCTCGGACTTCCCGCGCAAGCCCTTCGGGATCTTGTGCGTCGTGGTTCTCGCGCTTTCGTGCCTGGCCGTGGCCAACCTCCGCAAGGGTGGCACGGGCCTGCAATGGCTCTCGGTCCGGTCGAACGAGCGGGCAGCCGCGTCCGCAGGCATCGACGTCACAGCGACCAAGTTGCGGGCTTTCGCCCTCTCGTCCTTTCTCGCGGGCCTCGGCGGATGCCTCTACGCGTACGGTCACCCGAACCTCTCTGCTGACTCCTTCGTCGTGTTCCAGTCCCTGGCACTGTTGTCGATCACCTACCTCGGAGGGATCGCATCGATCGCAGGAGCCCTCCTGGCCGGGTTCTTCGCTGACGGGGGAGTGCTGACCGCGATGTATGGAGGCGGCGGATCCGAAGCGCAGTTCGCGATCCAGGGCCTCGTGCTGATCGGGGTCGCAGCCCTGTATCCAGAAGGGCTTGCAGGAGCGGTGTATGCCATTGCGGATCGCTTGCGCCGTCTCGTCAGGTCTGGCGGTAGCGGGCCGGCTCCGCTCGGCGCGCCCGTCGATCCCACCGGCCCCGCTGGCTCGGAGTCCCTCGCGCCGCCTGCGCGAGCTGCACCAGATCTCACCGCTGCGGGCTGAGGGGACGTCCCTGCGGGCCCGCGCCTGGATGTCCGGGATATCTGCGAGGGTCGTCGCGCTCCACCTGTCAGGCACCCGCGGCGACCTGCCAGGTGGTGGAGACCTGAAGCGCCGGCGAGATGCCCGTTCACGTGGGTCCCTCGGACGTTTCCTCCCAGCCGCGTGGACCATCCGCTACGGTTCGCGTCGTGGCAACGACGAACGAAGAGTACCTGTACGTCCACAACCACGAGGAGCTGCAGCGAACGGTGCAGAGCTTGGTGCAGCGCGGTGGCGTCGTCCAGGACCAGCGAGACGACGAGGTCGTCCTCTACATCAAAAAGAAGATGAACGTCGTCGTGTTGATCGTCGGGCTGCTGCTGTGCCTGGTGCCGGGCCTGGCCTACCTGATCTGGTACCTCACGGCCGACCAGAACCAGCTGATGCACGTCAAGATCGGTGCCGCCCCCAACCTCGGCGGGTACCACCCCGAAGACGAGTTCGACGCCCCGGTCACGGGCTCCTCGGTCGCTTCGGGCTCGCCCTCCTCCGGGGCCCCTTCTGCTGGTTCGTCCCCGGTCCCGCCACCGGCTGCGATACCGGCCCAGGATTCCTCCTCACAGATCCCGACGATGCCCTCCAGCGACCCGGCCACGGCGCCTGTGGCCGATCCAGTGCAATCGACGCCTCAACCCGCGCCGCCACCTCCGAGCACTGCTCCCCCAGAGTCCTTCTGAGGCCACTCGGGGGGCTGCGCCCCGGCCTGACGAGTGATGTGATCGGCACGGTTCACTCGCACGTGAACTGTCGGTACTCCGCCCCGGCCCGACGAGTCATGTGCCCGACGAGTCATGTGCCCGACGAGTCATGTGATGGGGCCGGGCGCGCCACCAGGTCAGTGGCCCACGTCGGGGGCGGCTTCCTCCACCAGCTCGATGAGGGTTCCGAAGGACGTCTTGGGATGCAAGAACGCGACCGTCGTGTTGCGCGAGCCCGGGCGGGGTACCTCGTCTATGGGTCGGCCACCCGCGGCGCGGTAGGCGTCGATGGCGGCGGCGCAGTCCTCGACCCTGTAGCCGACGTGGTGGAGCCCCTCACCCTTGCGCTCGAGGTACCTGGCCACCGGTGAGTCGTCCCGGGTCGGGGTCAGCAGCTGGATGTAGGAGTCCGCCACGCGCAGCAGGGCCTCCTCGACGCCATCTGGGTGGACGACCTCACGGTGCTCGACGATGGCACCGAAAGCCTCGCGGTAGAAGTCGATCGCGGCACCAAGGTCTTCGACAGCGATCGCGACGTGATCTATCTCTGTCAGGAGGCAGTCGGGGTTCGCCGGCTCGCCGGGCTCGTCGCCCGGCTCACCCTCGCTGTGGGGGTTCTTGCGGTAGGTGGCCACCTAGGCGTACCGCCGTGCGAGGGTGATCTTGTCCTCTCCGATCGAAGCGCGCAGCTCGGGGTCAGCGATGCCCAGGCCCTCTCGGGGTGCCAGGCACAGGATGCCGAGCTTGCCCTCATGGGCGTTCCTGTGCACCTGGTAGGCGGCGTCGCCGGTCTCCTCCAGCGGGAAGACCTTGGACAGCATGGGCTGGATCCTGCCGGATGCGACGAGCTGGTTGGCCGCCCAGGCCTCCTTGTAGTTGGCGAAGTGGCTGGCGATGATGCGCTTGAGCTTCATCCAGAGGTGCCTGTTGTCGTACTCGATCATGTAGCCGCTCGTGGCCGCGCACGTGACGATCTTGCC
>JAHFUU010000365.1 GCA_023264915.1 Microthrixaceae bacterium
TCCATACTCCTGGAAGGGGGGATGACTGCGGTCACGGGGGAGACCGGGGCCGGCAAGACCCTGATCGTCGAAGCCATCGAGCTCCTCGTGGGTGGGCGTGCCGACCCGACGATGGTGCGTGAGGGAGCCCGCGAAGCGGTTGTGGAAGGCCGGTTCGTCCTCGGCGACGAGGAGATCGTGCTGCGCCGCGTGGTGCCGAGCCAGGGCCGCTCGCGTGCCTATGTGGACGGACGCCTGGCAACGGCAACCTCGCTGAGCGAGGCCGGCGCATCCCTGGTCGATCTGCACGGCCAGCACGCCCACCAGTCCCTGCTCTCTGTGGCCGCGCAGCGCCAAGCTCTCGACCGGTTCGCCGGGGCGGATCACGAACCGCTGTCGAGCGCGCGCAAGAACCTCGACGCGATCGAGGCCCGCCGTCGCGACCTCGGTGGTGACGCGCGCGAACGCGCGCGTGAGGTGGACCTCCTGCACTTCCAGGTCCAAGAGATCGAGGCGGCGGCCCTGAGCGATCCTGATGAGGATGCGAGCCTCGAGGCTGAAGAGGATCTGTTGGCGGGTGCCCTGTCCCACCGGGAGCTCGGTCAATCGGCGATGGCGCTGCTGAGCGTCGACGGTGGCGCCACCGGCCTGCTCGCCGAGACGATCGGGATGCTGGAAGGCCAAAGACCCTTCACCGACCTCGCTTCCCAGCTTCGCGCGGCATCTGCAGAGGTGACCGATGCGGCCGACCAGCTCCGTCGCGCGGTGGAATCCATCGAGGAGGATCCCAACCGGCTTGAAGCGGTGCGCGAGCGGCGCCAGCTCCTGCATGAGCTGCGACGGAAGTACGGGGAGACGCTCGTCGACGTGATGGCCTTCGGGATCGAGGCTCGCCGGCGCTTCGAGGAGATCCAGCGCCAGGATGCGCTCGCCGCCGAGCTGGAACGTACCTTGGTCGAGGCCCAGGCGGCACTCACAGCCGCAGCGGCGGCACTGGGGTCCCAACGCAGGGCGGCCGCGCCGGGGCTGGCCGCGGCCGTGAAGGCGAACCTTGCCGAGCTAGCCATGCCCAAGGCCCAGATGGTCATCGACGTAGGGCCTGACCCTGGGGACGAGGTCGTGTTCTCGCTCGCGGCAAACGTCGGCTCGTCTCCAGCTCCGCTCGCAAGGGTCGCGTCGGGCGGGGAACTGGCCAGGACCATGCTGGCACTTCGTCTGGTCCTCTCCGAGGCTCCTCCGACCTTGGTCTTCGACGAGGTCGACGCGGGTGTGGGAGGCGCCGCGGCACTGTCGGTCGGGCGGTCCCTGGCACAGCTGGGCGGGCACCATCAAGTCCTGGTTGTGACACACCTCCCACAGGTCGCTGGGTACGCGGACCATCAGCTGGTCGTCCACAAGCAGGCACGGCGAGGCAAGACCTACACGGGGGCTGAGATGGCCGACGTCGACCGGCGGGAGGTCGAGATCGCACGGATGCTGTCCGGCTCTCCGGGTAGCTCCACGGCTCGCGGGCACGCACGGGAGCTCCTCTCGGACGCAGCCGGGGATCGGGCCAGGGTTCGCGACGGGCGGGCGTAGCCCTGAGGGCCACGGTTCCCGGAACTTGAGATTACGACGAGTTGTCGATGGCATGCGCCGGAACCCTTCGGGGGCTGCGCCTCCGCCGGCCCGAGGTTGCGTGCCGCGCACCAGGATGCGATCTCGGGCAGAATTGCGAGTGCGTGCCGTCGTCGAAGCCCGGCTTCCCGGTGGCGCCGGAGTTCCAAGGACGACGATGGCAAGGAAGCCGAAGGAATCGCCCTATGACAGCTCTGCCGGTCGTGGAACCGGCGACTTTCTCGCGGGTTCCTCGGCGACCGAGAAGGCCAGTCCAACCCGGGCACTTCCCATGCCGGCTGCGGACAAGCCCAGCAAGGACCCACCACCCAACTCCAGCCTTGCTGGGGCGATTCTGGCAACGCTGTTCTGCTTCTGGCCGCTCGGCATCCTGGCGATCATCTACGCCTTGCAGGTACGGCCACGATGGAAGCGCGGAGACGAGACCGGCGCGCGGCATTCAGCTGAGATGGCAGAGAAGTTCACCTTCGCTGCGGCCGGGGTGTTCGTGATCGTGTTCGTCCTCACGCTCATCTTCGGCGGTTTCTACTGGTTCTTCGGGCCTCGTCACAGGTTCTGATCGGCCCCTGGCCCCGATGGCCTCGGGGCCTCGTCCGAGGCCATTCGCAAGGTGCGCGGGTGCCCGCGCTAGGGTGAGTTCCCGTCATGGTTCTGGTGCGAACGGGTCCGGTGAAGGTGGTGTCCGGTGAGTAGTGCTTGTTTGGGTCGCGGTCCACTGAGCGTGGACCGAGTTCGAGGCGCTGCGGACCATGTGCCCGCGGGGCAAGGTCACGGCGCTCGTCGATTCGAGGCCCGGTCGGGGGGTTCAAGGTGACCAAGCACATCTTCGTGACCGGTGGCGTTGCGAGCTCCCTCGGGAAGGGGATAACGGCGTCCTCTCTGGGCCGCTTGCTGAAGAGCCGAGGCCTTCGCGTCACCATGCAGAAGCTCGACCCCTACCTCAACGTCGATCCCGGCACGATGAATCCCTTCGAGCACGGCGAGGTCTACGTGACGAACGACGGCGGTGAGACCGATCTCGACCTCGGCCACTACGAGCGGTTCATCGACGAGGAGCTCACCCAAGCCTCGAACGCGACCACTGGGTCCATCTACTCCGCGGTCATCTCAGCTGAGCGTCGAGGTGACTACTTGGGCAAGACGGTGCAGGTGATCCCGCACATCACTGACGAGATCAAGCGACGCATCAACCGGCTCACCTCTGACGAGGTCGATGTTTGCATCACCGAGATCGGGGGGACCGTAGGTGACATCGAGATCCTCCCGTTCCTCGAGGCGATCCGCCAGTTCCGTCTCGATGCGGGTCGCGCGAACGTCTGCTACGTGCATGTGACCCTCGTTCCGTTCATCGGACCCAGCGGTGAGCAGAAGACCAAACCGACCCAGCACTCGGTGACTGAGCTACGAAGTCGGGGCATCCAACCTGATGCCATCGTGTGCCGTAGCGAGTCTCCGATCTCACCTGAGCTGAAACGCAAGATCTCGAACCTGTGTGACGTGCCCGTGAACGCCGTCGTGAACGCGGCTGACGCCCGCAACCTCTATGAGGTGCCGCTCACCCTCCACGAAGAGGGTCTGGACGCGGTGGTGTGCGAGCACCTCGGCCTCGACTCCACTGACATCGACCTTTCGCGATGGGAGATCCTCATCGACAAGGTCGAGACCGCAGACCAGCCGGTGCGAATCGGCATCATCGGCAAGTACGTGAGCCTTCCGGACGCTTACCTCTCAGTGGTCGAAGCGCTCAAGCATGGGGGTTATCACCACGGCGCCAACGTCTCCCACGAGTGGATCCAAGCAGAAGAGGTCGAGGGACTTCTCGCCGCGGGGCGCCTTCGCGAGCTGGACGGCATCGTGATCCCCGGGGGATTCGGTGAGCGTGGCTTCGAGGGCAAGATCGCCGCAGCGCGATATGCCCGTGAGAACGACCTACCGTGCCTCGGCCTGTGCCTGGGGATGCACGTCATGACCGTTGACTTCGCTCGCAACGTTCTGGGACTGGTGGGCGCCAACTCCAGCGAGATGGATCCCCAGACGCCGCATGCGGTGATCGACTTGATGGAGTCGCAGCGAGATGTCCGAGATCTGGGTGGGACGATGCGGCTGGGTGCTTACATCGCCGAGTTGAAGCCCGGCTCACATGTAGCTGCCATCTATGGCAAGGAGGTCGTGTCGGAGCGACACAGGCATCGCTATGAGTTCAACCCCAAGTACCGCGCGAAGTTCGAGGCCTCGGGTTTCGCATGCT
>JAHFUU010000366.1 GCA_023264915.1 Microthrixaceae bacterium
TGCGCGCGTGCTGGGAGCCGGTTAGACGGGTGTGTTGGACGCCTTGGGCACCTTTCGCGCAGGCTGAGGAGGTGGATCAGATTGTAAGGCCCCGGAGTGAGCGGGATTCCATCGGGGTGTGCCCCCCTCGGATCACACACCCAACTGTTGCAGTGCCTGCTCGAAGGTCTCACACGCCGCTCGATCGGATCGAGGCACGGATCCCCGCCACAGATCGCGCTCGGCGGGACCGAGCACGGCTCGGATCTCATCGAGTGACACGTCCCCCCGCTCGGCTCGTTGGCGAAGCTGGTCGACACGGCACCACAGGTCGGGCGCGCTCAGGCAAGGTGGAACGGTTGAGCTTGCGGGGTCGATGGGCACGAACATCGAGACGCATGGTGACGACGGTGCGACCCACGCCTGCATCGGTGCTCCGGGGTCAGCGGGCAACGAGACGATCATCGACGCGGCCGTGACCGAGTAGTCACGCACGTGCATGCAGACGGTCACGTTCGTCCCGTCCGATCCGACCTCAGGGTCGGGGATCGGGCTCGGCAGGGGGGTACCCCCTGGCCCCCGCCCGTCCTCGGGGCTTCCCCAGGGACCGTCGCCGTGATGGCGCAGGACCGCCGCGAAGTCCCCCGGTGTCGGGGCCGCGCCTGCGGACACCAGCTGGCGATCGCACCCCGGCTCAGGGTCAACCGCCGCACGCATGGCGGCGAGGCGAAAGTCGGCGTGGCCGGTGGGCGAACCGGGGTCCCGCCATCGGTCGATGTCGGAGCCCGGCACCACAGATGAGCATGCTCGCCAGTACTCGCGGCCAGTGCTCACCCGGTTCGATATCGCCACACCCCCACCAGGCTGATCGACCCTTCTCACCACCCACTGGCGTCCCGTCGTCTCCAGAACGAGGGCTTGGGACGGGTCAGCGACCAGGAACGAGGAGAAGTAGCGGTCACCGAACACGTGGTCGCACTCGCCACCCTGCCCGTGTTCTTCGATCAGCTCACAGATCACCTCGACAGCGCGATCAGCGGTCCGCCCACGCTCCAGACCGAGCCTCACCAGGTCCATGCCGATGAGGCCGTCGGGCGCTCGGGCCGGGTCTTCCCGGGTGAACAGCTTCTCGTTGCCGATGGCTACGCGGTGCTCGTTGAACCCGTGCTCGAAGCCCCACAGCCACGTCGGCCGCGAACCCTTCACAGCGAACGCACCCGTGTCGGGGATCGACAGGTACTGTGTCCGGAGCTCGCCGCCGCCGGCCCGCTGCGGGAACGCCTCGAACACCTGTACCTCACCGACAGGGCGATCAGAGTTCTTGCCGAACAGGGCTCCGTCAACTGTCAGCGAGCACAAGGTGTCACACATGTGATGAACATACCGTCGACCCCGAGCGTGCGACGTCGCCAGCCAGCCACGCGACCCCTCGAGAGCCATGGCCACCGCATGAGCGACCTGCCGTCGCCAGCCTGGCGGGCGAGTCTCTGGATGGCCCCGAGCTGCATGGAGTGCGTGAAGGCTCCGAATCCTCCCTAAACTGACGGGTCGTCAGAAATGCTCTGATCGGCACGAGGTGAGCCTCAGTGGGAAGGAGCTGGAGATGATCGAGGGCGAGACGCTCTGGGAGCTGGTCGACAAGCGTGCTGCGGCGACACCGGCGGCTGAGATGGCCGTGGACGACGCCGGTAGGCGGATGACCTTCGGCGAGCTCCGCGACAGATCCGAGCGGGTCGCCGCAGCGCTGGCCGAGCGAGGAGTCGGGCCAGGGGTCACGGTCACCTGGGAGCTACCCACGTGGCTGGAGTCGATGGTCCTGGCCGCGGCGCTGGCGCGCCTCGGGGCCAAGCAGAACCCGATCGTGCACATCTACCGCGAGCGCGAGGTCTCGTTCTGCGTTCGCCAGACAGGCGCGAGCATGCTGGTGGTCCCGACCAGCTTCGCGAACTTCGGTTTCGGGGACATGGCCCACAAGATCGCAGCTGACATCGCACGCGAAGGGGGCGAGCTGGCGGTGCTCACCTGTGATCGCGATCTTGCTGAGGCTGACCCGTCGCGGCTGGGCACCCCACCCACCTCCGGCGAGGAGATCCGGTGGTACTTCTACACCTCGGGAACGACCGCGGAGCCCAAAGGCGCCCAGCACACCGACCAGACGATCTACATGCTCGCGAGGGGCATCATCGAACGCTTCGGCGTCACCGGTGATGACCGCAACGCGCTCGTGTTCCCGTTCCCTCACCTCGGCGGGATCGCGTGGTTGTTCGTGAGTCTCATGACCGGGTGCGTCAACATCTTGTTGGAAGCCTTCGTGCCAGACCGTGTCGTCGAGGTGCTCGATGCCGAAGGCGTGACCCTTGCCGGCGCGGGCACCGTGTTCCACCAGACCTATCTCGCTGCACAGGCCAAGTCCGACAGGCAGCTGTTCGCCAACGTTCGCGCCTTCCCCGGCGGTGGGGCGCGCAAGCCTCCCCAGCTCCACTACGACATGAGGGCTGCGTTCCCCAGCTCGGCGGGGATCTTCTCGGGCTACGGCCTCACCGAGGCACCGATCCTCACCATGTCAGGTGTCGCCAACAGCGACGAGGACCTGGCCAACACCGAGGGATCCGCGATGCCGGGGGTCGTGCTCAAGCTGATCAAGGAGGACGGGACCCTCGCAGGTCCCGGCGAGGAGGGCGAGATCCGGGCCAGGGCCCCGCAGTTGATGAAGGGCTACGTCGACAGCGAGCTCGACGACGAGGCCTTCGACGGCGAGGGCTACTTCTGCACCGGCGATCTGGGAGTGCTGAACGATCGGGGGATGCTCGTCATCAGCGGGAGGCTCAAGGACATCATCATCCGAAAGGGTGAGAACGTCTCGGCCAAGGAGGTCGAGGATCATCTCTGGACCCACCCCAAGGTCGGCGATGTGGCCGTCATAGGCCTGCCTGACCCTGTCACGGGCGAGCGCGTGTGCGCCGTGGTGGTGACAGCCCCGGGCCAAGAGCCGATCACCTTCGAAGAGATGACCCAACAACTCCTGTCAGCCGGCCTCATGTCACAGAAGATCCCCGAGCAGCTCGAGATCGTCGAGTCCCTGCCACGGAACCCTGCGGGCAAGGTCCTCAAGCGCGATCTTCAGGCGCGCTTGGAGAGCACACGACCCGACCGCCGCGGTTGACCCATCCCACGACGGGGCCCTCCGGTTGGATGGCTCCCTTCACCCGGTAGCGTGTCAGCCGTGGTCGGGGAGGTGGAGACGACACGAGAACACGGAGGCGCCGGCTCAGGCTTGGTCGCCGGGGGCGCGCGTCCAATGGCCATCGAGGCGACGGGCCTGCGCCGCTCCTTCGGTGACTTCGAGGCAGTCAGGGGGGTCGACCTCGGCATCCATGACGGTGACATCTACGGGTTCCTGGGCCCGAACGGCGCTGGCAAGTCCACCATCGTTCGCATGCTGTGCACGCTGCTGCGGCCCACCGCCGGCAAGGCGCTCGTCGCGGGGCACGACATAGCGACCGATCCCACAGGCGTGCGGCTGCGCATCGGGGTGGCTCTCCAGGATGCGGCCATCGACCCCAAGCTCACCGGGCGCGAGATACTCACCCTCCAAGGGCGCTACTACGGGCTGCGACGGAACGAGATCCAGATCCGCGTCAGAGAGGTTCTCGGCCTGGTCGAGATCGGCGACGCCATCGACCGCCTCACGGGCTCGTACTCAGGTGGCATGCGCCGCCGGCTCGACCTGGCCGCATCCCTTGTGCACAACCCGCAGGTTCTCTTCCTGGACGAGCCGACGACCGGGCTCGACACGGTGAGCCGCACACGGGTCTGGCACGAGATCCGCCGCCTCAACCGCGACCTGGGGATGACG
>JAHFUU010000367.1 GCA_023264915.1 Microthrixaceae bacterium
AGCACCACAGGTTTCGCGTGGAACGTGCCGGGGTTGAGTCGCCCGCGGGCATCGCGGGCCTGGAGCATCGGATCACGCTTGTACACGGGCTCTCTCAGAATCGGCACCATCGGGGTGACAGGGGGCCCGGCCAGGATCGCGTCCACCTTTGACCGGGCGGCACAGATGGCTTGCCTGTTGTGCATCGCAGGCGTCGATGTGGCGGTGCTTCCCGTGTTGACCATCTGCTCCGCCTCCTGGTCGCTGCTGGTCGTGATCCGGTCTCATGGGTCCTTGAGTGACCTCTGTCATAGGTCTTTCGGCCCAGACCACGTTCTACCTTTAGCCTTTGGCCTGCACCCTCAGGGCCCCAGTCGACCGGTTGACGCGGACAGCTCTGCGGCACAGCTGTAGGGTTCTGCAATGGCGTACCCCAACGCGCCGGAGGGATCGAGCGGGGTCCCAGGTTCGGGGGTCGACCCCGACACGAACCGACCCGTCCCGCCGGCGACGCCGGATCGTTGGCCCGCAGTGCCACCGCCCACACCACCCGCGAACAAAGGCCCGGCGCAGCCCGTGGAGGGCACCGGTGCGGGATCCGACGGTTGGGTGTCGCCCGGGCTCTCCGGTAACGAAGCCCCGTGGATGGGGCATCAAGTTGACGTGCCCGCAAGGCCGAGCGACACACCCTGGCCGGACACGGGACCGCCCCCGGACCCGCGCGCCACGTACTGGCCCTCGTACCGGCCACTCGCCGTCGATCCGCGATCCCAGCCTGAGCCGCCACCCGCCAAGCACCGCATCCGTCCCTGGCTGGTGGTCGGTCTGCCTTGGCTCGCGCTGTTCGCCTTGTGCGGGGGCTGCCTGAGCTATGCGGGAAAGGCATTCGACAACTGGGACTGTGCCGGCGGCGGCCCGCCGGCTGAGCTGCTCGATCCGCTCCCGGCCGGGGCGGAGGTCGTGTCCAGCGTCACCAACCGCGACTGCACCCGGACCGTCGAGCTGCGAGCGGCTGACGGCGGCCCGGGGACGCTTCAGGACGATCTCATCCGCCAGCTTGGCGCGAACCGGTGGGTCATGAGCGAGACGAGTCGCGGGTGGGAGGGGTTTCGCGCCGGGGAGGACGGGAACCCGAGCTACTCGCTCATAGTGAGCATCTCGACGAGCACGAGTGCCCGCGGCGTGATCTCGATCGAGATCAGCGAGAGCTCGAGCCCGAGCGGTGGCACTGTCCTCGGAGGGGTGCCGGTGAGCGGGCCGATGCTGGCAGAGCCCCGGTTCGCCGGCAGTGCCGGGACCGAGGTCGTCGTCACCATCAGCGGCACCGAGGTCGAGGGCTATGACGCGAGGTCATCGGCACGGGTCTGGCGCGCGCCGTGCGTGGGTGCCAACTGGGCCTCTGTGTTCGCCACGCCGGCGGCCGAGACCGTTGTGGCCAGGTGTGAGGGCGGGTACACGGGGATCAGGATCGCCGACGGGTCGATCGCGTGGACGTACCCGTACGGGAGCCGGCCGCCTGATCGGGTGCGGGTGATGGGGGAGACGCTCACCCTCAACAGCGACGACGGCTTGTTCCAGGCGATCGACGTCTCGAACGGCAAGCTCCGGTTCGAGCGCACAGACCTCGGGTCCAGCAACGGGGCCGCCAACCTGTCCGGGGTCTTCTCCTCGAACGACACGTTCGTCGGGGCATATGAGCTCGACGGCTCGTCTCGATGGAAGGTGCCGCTCGGCACCTCGGGCCTGTATGCCTCAGATGAGGTCGTCTTCGCCCGCGCCCGCCGCCACAACCTCGTGGCTCTCGATTCTTCCACCGGCGCGGTCATCTGGCAGTCGAACCAGGAGCCGGCCCGCCTCGATTGGAGCGACGTGGTCGGGGTCACCGACAACTCCGTCGTCGTGTACACGGCCAAGGGCGACGCCTACATCACCGCCTTCGATCGCAAGACCGGTGCCAAGCTGTGGGGCCTCGACGTGCCCAAAGGTGATACGTGGTTCCCAACGGTTGGGCCTGGAGACGTCGTGGCCATCGCGCAGCTCTCCACCGGAAAGGTGCGGGCGCTGGATGATCGCACCGGCAACGAGCTTCGCGCCTTTGACGGAGCTCCCGGCCGACAGGCAGCCACGAGCAACGGTCGGGTTGCATACGTCGCCCTGCACGGAACAGCCTCCGTGCTGACGGTGGGCCAGGCGCGCTGAGGAGCCTGCCCAGGCACCCTCGACGGTTCGCAAGGCACGTTCACGTGTCCCGGCCCGGCTCATCCCCGAAGCGTCAGATCATTGCAGCACTCGAGATGTCCGGATGCTGGCGCATGAACCCGACGAGGGTGGGCAGGTACTCGGGCACCGACGGGCACGAGATGCCGCTGCCGTCAAGATCGGACTGGTGGCCGGTCAGGTAGTGCGTGGGATGCGTCAGGTAGTCGATGGCCGAGGAAGGTATGCGCATCAGCTTCTGCACACCCGGCACATGATCGAGTGAGAACTTCGCGATTGCTCTGGTCAGCGGCACGCGCAGGATCTTGCGGCCGGTTGCCCGGCCCATCTCTGTGTACAGGTCGGCAACGGTCAGCGGCATCGGGTCAGCCAGCTGGTACACGCGGCCCTTGGAGCGCCCGTCACCGCTCAGCTGGGCGATGGAATCAACCACGAAGTCGCGAGGCACGATGTTGAAGCGGAACGCCGTCGAATCACCGACCGCTGGCATGACTGCGATGCGAGGCTGACGGAGCAGCCACTGCAGCGCGTAGTAGGGACCGTCGTACTTCTGGGTCTCGCCGGTGCTGCTGTCGCCGACGACGACCGAGGGACGGTAGACCGTCGCAGGCATGCCCCCTCTCATCCGGTCCTGCACCTCGACCTCGGCGAGGAACTTGGTCTCCTCGTAGTAGTTGTTGAACCTCTGCCCCACGTCGAGGTCGGTCTCGGAGTAGGGACCCGCATAGCGGCCGCTCACGTAGCACGTGCTCACGTACTGGAAACGGTCAAGCGTTCGGGCCTGTTCGGCGAAGTCGAGGACGTGGTGCGTACCGGTGACGTTGATCCGGACGCCGAGATCGCGGGGGACGCTGAGGTCATAGACAGCGGCGAGGTGCCACAGCTGAGTCACGTCCGCAGCGACCGCAGCGGCATCGTCGAGGCCGAGCCCTGGTGTGGTGATGTCGCCCTCTACCAGCTTGATCCGGCCCGCCAGCGCCGGCTCAGCCGCCTCGATCTGCGCGGCGCGGCGCAGCGCGGCAGCAGCGAACTTCGGCTGGACGAGACAGGTCGCGGATGCGTCTGGGCTGCGGCGCAGGACGCGGGGCAACAGCTCGACTCCCAAGAAGCCAGGGAATCCGGTGAAGAAGATCGTGCTCACAGCTGGACCAGCCTTTCGTTCCTAGGAACCGTCGCCCGCGATGGTGCCACGGTCCAGGCGGCGGTGCTAGATCGCCTGTGGCTGTCGATCGCGACCAGGCCCTTGCGTCGGCGGTGACCGGGAGGGACCGGGCGACCATGGGAACGCCAGTGCCAAGTCGGCAAAGCGCAGGCCTGCTGGAGGGGTGCGACCCGGTGGGCAGTAACGTCGAGACGATGGCCGAGGAGCCCAGGTCGGTCCCCGATCCCGGGGTTGGAGAGGCAGACGCCTTCGCGCTCGAAGGTGTCTCGGTCTGCCGGGGTGGCCGCCAGGTGTGGTCTGACGGGTCGTTCTCAGTGCCTCGGGGGCATGTGGTGGTGGTCATCGGTCCCAACGGGTCAGGGAAGACCACTCTGCTCCAAGTGCTGCTGGGGCTGGTGCCGGCCTCCGGCCGCGTCGAGGTGCTCGGAGGGCCACCGAGACGGGGAAGCGCCCGGATCGGCTACGTGCCCCAG
>JAHFUU010000368.1 GCA_023264915.1 Microthrixaceae bacterium
GCCAATGGATGCTGTCATGGGTGAAGTTCGACACGACCCCCGCCGGCGTGATCCGACCAATCGAATCGTTGCCATAGTTGGTGAACCACAGGTTCCCGTCCGGACCCGCCGTGATGCCCACCGGGCCGTAGATCTCACTCATGTAGAGCGTGATCTGGCCCTCGGGGTCCGCAGCGGACGCCTCGGGGGCCCTCACTGACCCGAACACCCCGAACAACAGCACCGCTACCAACACACCTGTCACGATCCGCCCCATCACATCTCCTCCACTCCGAGTCGGGTCCTGTGCCCCGGCCTCAGAGGTTCCCGTAAGCCCCGTGAACCCGGTAAGCCCCGTGAACCCGGTAAGCCTCGTGAACCCCGTGAACCCCGTCTTGGAGCCAGCGTAGCGTCGGCCGCCGGGCGGGCGGTGTCTCCCTCTCTGTGATCGCACGGTAGCGGCCTACCTATTCCGCCTGCCGGACCGCCAGAAGCTGCACCCGCTGGACACGGGGCGCCGCTTCCTCGGCCTGCCGCAGGAGGCTGGTCAGGCCTCGCCACTGGGTGGGAGCGGTGCCCAGGTGCAGAACAGCTCGTGGATGATCTCCTCGGACATCGAGAGCTCCTCGATCAGGGCCGCTCGAAGCGCATCGCCGGACAAGTCTGACTCGTCCACCCCGGCCGGCGACCTGACGAACCGCTTCGCCCCGCCGTAGCTGATCACCGAATCACCGTCGTTGCGTCGCGTGCTCACGTTGACGTTGAACGGGCTGAAGACCCGCGAGATCTCATATCGTTCGGAGAAGTACGCGTGATCGACCCCATCGGGCGAGATGGTTCGGCACGACATCGTCGCCTCGGCAAACGGAAGAGGGAACTGGAACCGCCATCCCTCCTCTACGGGCTCGGCCTCGGTGCCGAACACGGGATGGGTTGTCCGTGTGGGTCTGGCCGGGTCGAGCTCGACGGGTGAATCGGTGAGCATCGACGAGTCGACCAGGTACTCGCTCTCACCGATGGTCACAACAGTCATCGCGTGGGTGGGCTCACCGGTCTCCGCCATGGATGCGGCGACTCGCCGGCTCGAGAAGCCACAGCCCCTGATCAACACGTGCAAGGCGTTGGCGGTGGGCCAGCACGTACCGCCGGTGCCGTGCCGCAGCCAGGCCTGGAAGAAGTCTTCGGCCCCGGTGCCAGGCAGCAGCGCGGAGCCAGCTTCTGATCCCGACAGGGCGATGAGCTTGCGAACGTTGTCGAATGGAACACGCCGGCACCACTCGCGGTAGAGGGCGGCGAGGCCGGCCAGGTCGGGCTCATGGAGATCCGAGAACGAGAGCCGTTCCAGGACCTGATCCAAGAGCTCCTCTGAGATCGCGTCTTCTCTTGCGTCCATCGCGCGATTCCAGCGCGGTTCACCGCGGTTTGCCACTCTCGATCCAGCGGCGCGACCCCAACCCCGCGTGGTCGCCAACCGAGCTCTGGGTGCGGCGACTGATCGTCACCCTTGGCGGGGTGAGCATCGCTGTGTGTGAAAACCATTGATACATGGCAGGATCTCTGGGATCTCTGGGGATCTCTGGGGATCTCTGGGGATCTCTGGGGATCTCTGGGGATCTCTGGGGATCTCTGGGGATCTTTAGAGTTTTCGGATGGTTTCAGTTGCGTATAGGCGTTCGAGGAGCTAGAGTCGAACGCATGTTCGACACCGAAGGGCTCATCGGCCAGCTCCAAGGCCTCGGCGAGGCACTTGTCGGCGCGGACCCACACGGGGTGAGCGACGATGACCTGTGCGATGCCACCGTGGCCCTTGAGCGCTTCGAGTCCCTCGTCGGTACCGCCAGGGCCCACCTCGCAGCCGAGTTGGACGTGCGCGGGGTCACCTCATCTGCATACGGGCTGAGCACACCGTCATGGCTGGCCCGCCAAGCCAACACCTCGATCGCGACGACACGACGCTCGACACAGCTCGGCCGGCACCTGCGTGAACGCTTCGAGCGCTTGGATCAGGCCTTGATCTCAGGTGAGGTGTCGATCGAGCACGCCCATTCGATCATCGCGGCATGCAACCCGCGAAACGTCGACTCTCTATCAGTTGCCCAAGATGACCTGATCGGCGAAGCCGGAGCGACCGTGTTCACGGCGTGGCGCAACCTGTTGCGACGCTTCGCTGAGCTGGTTGACCAAGACGGGCCCCATGACCCCAACGCGGACCTGGCCCGCAACAAGTTGCGCCTCAGTGACGGCCTCGACGGTCTCGGTCACCTCGAGGGCACCTTCACCGCCGAGCAATGGCTCGCGATCAAGACCGCCGTCAATGACCGTGCCGATGAGCTGTTCCGCCGTTATTGGCATGACAACAAGGTCTGTGCCGACATCGCCATCCCAGCCCGGGCGACACTGCTGGCACTGGCTTTGGACGAGCTCATCCGTGAAGCCCTCGCAGTCGACCTGGACTCCAGCACCGGTCCCCGCCCAGAGATCACCTTGATCTTGCGCCAGGGCGACAAGGCACCACACACCCAAGACCTCGCCACCAAACGCGAACAGAACCCGAGCAGCGACCAGAACCGCACCGACAGCGACAGCAACAGCAACAGCAACAGCAACAGCGGCGGCGAGAGCGACGATCGCAACAGGGGCGGCGACAGTGGCAACGAGAGCGACGGCTACAGCCAAACGACAGGTCACGGCCCCGATGGTGGTGACAACACGCCCGCCAACTCGGGCCCCCCACACACGACACCAACCGACACGAACGACACGGCGGCGGGCGAATCGCGTGACACGACGGCGAGCGGCCCGAACCACACGCCGGCGAGCGACAGAGCGGCGAGCCACCCGCGCGGCCCGGCAGCGAGCGAGATGGACGATCAGCGCGGCCCGGCAGCGAGCGAGATGGACGATCCGCGCGGCCCGGCAGCGAGCGGAGTGAGCTGCACGAGCAACACCAGCGACTCGCGCGACAGCGACTGCCGGAACGATCCCGGCCACCGGAACGATCCCGGCGAGACGAACGCTGACAGCCGCATAGACCTCGATCACGACCTCGATCACGACCTCGATCACGACAACGCGGACACCCGTCCCGATGACCGTCCCGATCACCGTCCCGATGACGTGTTGGTCGATCGTGACGGGCTGTGGATCCCGCTCAGCGCCATGCCGGTGTCGTTGTGTGACCCTGACTTCTACGCGGTAGTGGTTAACAGCCTCGGGGTGCCCCTTGACATGGGACGCAAGATCCGCCGCTCCAACCGAGCCCAAAGGCGCGCGGTCGCGGTGCGCGACGGCGGCTGCGCGTTCCCGGGATGTGACAAGCCGATCAACTGGTGCGATATGCACCACACCCAAGACTGGAACCACGGCGGCAGCACCGACGTCCCCGCCCTCATCGGCTTGTGCCGCGCACACCACGGCATAGCGCACCGCGACGGCTGGTCGATCCGCTGCACCGCGGATGGATGGTTCTGGTTCCAAGCACCCAACGGCCAGAGGGTCTGGGCACAACGCCACTTCAAGCGACGAACCGACCCCACCCCTCAACAAGGCGCCCAGCAACCAGGCACCTCGGAACAGGGCACCTCGGAACAGGGCACCTCGGAACAGGGCACCTCGGAACAAGGCACCTCGGAACAGGGCGCCCGGGACGAAGCCGCCTGAGCTGGCGAGGTCCGGTGGACACTAGTGTCCTGTCAGGTTGAAGGGGCGACAAGCTCGGTCCCGTTGATGGCGGCGCAGTCGGCGGCGAGGCGTTCGAGGATCTGGTCGGCGGTCTTGGTCCACACGAACGGTTCGGGGTCCTCGTTCCACGCGGCGGTCCAGGCTTCGATGTCGGCGACGAG
>JAHFUU010000369.1 GCA_023264915.1 Microthrixaceae bacterium
GCCGACACCGGACAGATCAGCCGCTACGAAACCGCCAAGATGACCCCCGGCGCCGACGTCGTCGTCAAGATCGCCGAAGCCCTCGACGTCTCCTGCGACCACCTCCTCGTCGACGACGCACCCCGCCGCCCCTTCCGCGCACCCGACGCCCAACTCGGCGACCGCATCGCCGGACTCGACCAACTCGACCCCGACGACTGGACCGCCCTCAACCACATCCTCGACGCCCTCATCGCCAAGAACCGCGTCCGCAACGCCCTACGCGACGCCAGATGAACCCAAACCAGGCGCGTCAACCCACCCTTGACAGCAGTCCCTCAACATTCGAGGTGAGACTCGTCAACAGAACGTCTGGTTGATCGAAACGATCATCTCGACAACAGGCTGAGGTCCGCCATCTGTCACGCGATTTAGTGTGACCGTTCCGTTCGTCCCAGATTCCTGGACGGATAGCTCGATCGAGTTCTCTGAACGGCGCGTGAGTTTCCAACCGAGGCTGTCTGCCCGCTCGGTGTAGAACCTGAGTGGATCACTCTCATATGGGGACCGGGCGAGATTGAAGTAATGGACGGCGACAGGTTCAGATGGCCGACCGTTGGCCTCCAGGCAGCCCTGCGGGTTCTGCGTCGCTGCTTGTGTGGTCGTCACACCTGCCGGCACTGACGCCTTCTGAAGAACATTCCGATCGAACTCCGCAAACGCTGTGGCACCAGAAGCCGACTCTCGTTTGACGAGGTACACGGAGCCCCCGATGACAACGGCGAACAGTGCGACAAGGACGAGTGCTAGGCCCAAACGAGAGCCGTTACGCATGGCCACAGCGCTTCCACTGCTGCTCGCTGATCCAAGCGCGTCTCGGCTGACCCTTTTCACTGAATTCCGCATTGATCGTGCAAGCCAAGCCAGCATCGACGAATTGCCTGATTAGCGGTTCCAGCTCATCCTCTCGCGCACTGACATACCACTCTCGGACATCAAACAGGCCCATTGGCCGTTGTTGAAGAATCCACATGCCGAATTGGATGCCGTAGTAGTTGTTGGCTCGATCCATTTGATTGAACTGACCAAGCCAATGCGGGACACGCCATTCATGGATCGTGAGCCACCTCGCCGCCACATCCGGACCCATCTTGATGGTCAAGGACGCCGCGAGATAGATGTGCTGGAAGGCGTTCGCCTTGCCCGTGGAACCCACAGCACCCGCCGGATCTCCGTAGTGCTGCGTCGCCAAACTGGTGGCTCTGTCACCTGATTGTTGGGCGCTATAGCACTCGCCGGGCCAGCGCGCACATGCCCAGTGCTGGTCGCCGACGTTCTGGTTCGCAAACGAAGGAAGGGCATAACACCCGCCGCTCTCCACCTGATCGCTTCCAGCAATGTCGGCGTTGACGAGCTCGCTACCGGTAACCGCGCCATATTGATCCGGGGCCGGCTGCCCACCGATGTTGTGTACCGACCGGCACGGGTCTCGGAATGCATCCGGCGTGAAGCCCAGAGCCGACTGCTGAAGGATTGCCGCGATTCCTGAAGTACCAAGACCGGCCGCCCTGCACAACGTCATGCCAGTGCAGCCACCGCCACCACCGCCCGAGCCTCCGCCGCCTCCGCCGCTGTTGAAGTCGGGGTCTGTCGCCCTCAGCCCGGTCGGGTCGGTCTTGTTGAGTGGGTCGTTGTAGCCATACGCGTATGGATTCGCCACGGTCGTCGAACCGTTGACTCCGTCGAGTGGGTCCCGGGTGAGGAACGTACCGGTGGTGGGGTCGTAGTTGCGTGCTCTGAGGTAGAGGGTCTTGTCGAGGTAGCGTTCGGAGCGGTAGTTGTGCTGGGAGGGGAGGTGGCCTGAGGCTGGGTTGCCGTTGAGCGATTCGCCAAATGGGCTGTATCTGGTGGGGGCGGCGCCGTTGGCGAAGCCTTGGGTGGTGTTGTGCAGGTAGTCGTTGCCGATGTTGAAGCCCCAGACGGTGAGGCGCTGGTCGCCATAGACATACAGGTAGCTCGTCGTGGCACCGTCATAGGCGTGCAGCGGCTGGGGGATGGCGCCGCCGGCCCCTGAGGTGGCCCAGTAGGTCCAGCGGTTGTTCGTGTTGGGTCCGTCGTCTTGGCAGCCGGTGGGGCTCGTGGTGTCACAGTTGAGCTGGGACAGCGGGTCATAGCCGTACCAGCGGCTGGTTGCCGAGCCGCCGTTGGGGGTGGTGGTCGTGGACTCGCGCAGGCCGCGTGGGTCATAGCTGGTGGTCTGGGTGTAGCCGATGGCCCCTTGGACGCTTGTGCGCCGACCCGCGCGGTCATAGCCATATCCGGTGACGGTCCCACCGGTGGTCTCGGTGCAACTCGACGGGGCGGCGCCGGTCTTGGTGCGGCAGAGCTGGCGGTTGTCGTCATAGCGGTAATAGGTGTTGGTGGTGCCCGGGCCGTTGCGGGTGACGGCCTGTTGGGTGCGGTTGCCGCGGTTGCCGTAGCTGTAGGTCCAGTTCACGATGTTGCCGGTGGTCGTGTCGTTGGAGACGGCGGCTTGGGTCAACTGGGAGGCGTCGTCGTAGGTGTAGGCGGTCTTGATGTCTGAGCCTTGACAAGTCGTGCCCGAGGCAGGTTTGCAGTCGCTGGCGATCCGGCCTGTGGTGTCATAGGTGACCGGTGTGGTCCAGTTGGTGGCGTTCGCGAGGTTCTGGACATACAGGGTCATCTGTGCGGTGGCGGGGTCGATGGTGTAGTCCCGTGTGCCGACGTTTTGGGAGTTGAGGTCTTCGCCTGTTCGTTGCCCGTTCGCGTTGTTGGTGAAGGTCGCCAGGTTGATCGGCGCGCCGTACACGATCGAGTCGACCTTCTCCAGGCGCTGGCCGGAGTCATAGCGGTACATGAACCACTGGCCGTCGGGGTAGGTGTGCGAGACCGCCTTGTTGGTGAGGTCCCAGCCGATCAGCTCGGTCTTGTCGTCGGGGTGGGTGACTTTGGTGATGTTGCCGGCGGTGTTGTACTCAAAGCCATAGCTCTGATCCACCGAGCCCGAAGCGGTGTCATGTGAGGTCACGGTCTTGTGGCGCCCGAGCGGGTCATACGCGACGGACTGGGTGATCGAGCGTGTGGTCGTGGCGCAGTCGGTGCTAGAGCAGGCATCTGCGCGGGTCGACTCGACAGCACCTGAAGGCAGGTAGGTCTCCACGACCTGGCGTCGGCTCGAGTCGGTGACCTCACCTGATCGGGTGGTCTTGGCGACCAGGCGCCCGTTGGTGTTCACCGTGTAGATGCTAGAGGTCATAACTGGGTTGGATGAGGCGCCGCTGGAGTAGCCGGTCGGCCGGTCCGCGATGTCATAGGCCCAGGTCTCGGTGATGGTCCCGGCGAGGTCGTCGTCATAGGTCATACGGGTGGTGCGGTTCCCGCGGGCGTCATAGCCAAAGGTGGTCTTGCCTTCTTTTTGGTTGGCGCCGGCGGTCGGGCCTGACGCGCAGCCTCCGGCGCCAGGGTCATAGGTATTCCCGTTCGGGTCGACCACCTCGACCAGCACGCCCTTTTGGTTCGCGTCGTAGCCGAAGGACGTGACGGCGTTGGCCGGGCTGATCTGCAAAGCGGTCTCGCCGCGTGTCGTGTAGCAGGTTCGTGCGGTGACGACGCCGCTGCCGGGGTTGGCCGGATCCGGCGTGTCGATCGTCGTGACCCGACCGAGGGCGTCATAACCATAGGTGCTGCGGTAGTTGACGTTTCCGGCGTTGGTGAGGTACTGGAGCGGGTTCTGTTGCCAATGCAGCGAGCCGTCGTCGTTGAACGCTGATTCAGAGATCGCCCAGCGAGTGGTGCTGGTCGGGTCGCCGCAGCCAG
>JAHFUU010000030.1:0-435 GCA_023264915.1 Microthrixaceae bacterium
CAGCTGGAAGGCGAAGCACATCGATCGAGATGGCCGGGTCGCTGTCACGGTGCTCGTTCGCCGCGGAGGCCTGCTGTCCCTGGTTGCCCCGATCCCGCCGGCAACGATCGCCTTCCACGGTGAGGCATCCGTGAAGCCCGCGAGTTCGATGGATGTGCCCTCGGAGCTGGCACGGTTGATCCCCGCTGAGCAGCGCGACGCATCCAGCATCGTCGAGATCGTGCCGGCGGGCTCGTTCTTGACATACGGCATCGGCGTGTCGCTCATGAAGATGCGAACCCCAGAGATGTCCCGCGGTCGCGTCAGGGTGGACGCCAGCTGATCTCAGGACCGGTCGACCGATCCTGAACCGCCGTCGGCCCATCGACAGGGTCCCCTGAGCCGTCACACCCCGCACGTCCAGTCCGAAGATGGCCGATTGTCAATCGCGAGAAA
>JAHFUU010000030.1:445-11720 GCA_023264915.1 Microthrixaceae bacterium
GTGATCACGTTCGACGAGGTCGAGCATCTGAAGGCCAGCCATGCGTCGTGGGCGCTGCTCCGCGCCAACAACGCGGCACTCGTACTCAGCTTCTTGGAACGCGTGTTCGTCGATGCGAGCGCGAGCGCCATCCCCGCGTCGGCACTGGTCTCACAGCTCGACGACGAGCTGTACGCCCTGAACGAGCGGTTGGGTGCCGCGGCCTTCCCCCGGACCGCAGCGGCGTACCTCGACGAGTGGGCATCGCCGCAGCACGGGTGGTTGCGCAAGTACTACCCGTCCGATTCCGATGAACCCCACTACGACCTGACGCCAGCCGTCGAGAAGGCGCTGGGATGGGTTCACGACCTGAAGCCACGTGAGTTCATCGGCACCGAGTCGCGGCTCAACACCATCTTCGAGCTGTTGCGACAGATGGTCCACGGCGCCGACACGAATCCCGAGACCCGCCTCGGGCAGTTGCGCTGCCAGCGCGCCGAGCTCGACGAGCAGATAGCCCGCGCCGAGCGCGGCGACGTCGATGTGCTCGACGCGGTTGGCCAGCGCGACCGCTATCAGCAGTTCGCTCGTACAGCTCGAGAGCTGCTGGCCGACTTCCGCGAGGTCGAAGACAACTTCCGCCGGCTCGATCGCAGGTTGCGCGAGCAGGTGGCCTCGTGGGCAGGCTCGAAGGGTGAGCTGCTCGACGACGTGCTCGGCGACCGTGACGGCATCGCCGACTCGGATCAGGGTCGAAGCTTCCGGGCCTTCTATGACTTCCTGCTCTCGTTCGAGCGGCGGGCCGAGCTGACCGATCTCCTCCGGGGCCTCGGCCAGATCGAATGCATCGATGACCTCGACTTGAGGTTGCTGCGCATCCACTACGACTGGATCGATGCCAGCGAGCGCACGCAAGCGACGGTGCACCTGCTCTCCGAACAGCTCCGGCGATTCCTCGACGACCAGGTATGGCTCGAGAACCGGCGCGTGTTCGATCTGCTGCGCGGCATCGAGGCCAAGGCGCTGCAGCTCCGAGAGGTACGCAACCCTCAGGTCGCGATGGACATCGACGAGCCGAAGGTGTCGGTGAACCTCCCCTGCGAGCGTCCGCTGCACCGGCCGTCGCGGTCGGTCCCACTCGACACGAGGCCGATCGAAGCCGGGGATCACGACTTCGATTCCTCGGCGCTGCTCGATCAGATCCACGTCGACCGTGAGCAGCTCGTCCAGCGGGTGCTGCAATCTCTCGGTCCCCGACGGCAGGTCACCCTCGAGGAGGTGATCGCTCGCGAGAGCCTGAGCCACGGCCTGGCCGAGCTCGTCGGCTACCTCGCCCTGCGCGAGCCAGGCCTCGAGCTCGTCTTCGACGCCGAAGGGCGCGCCCACATCCGCTGGACCGCTGAGGCCGACGAGGAGATCGAGCGGGTCGCTGACATCCCTCGAGTCACGTTCAGTCGCCAACCTTCGGAGGCCCGATGACAACCGCTTCCCCAACAGCACCGCCGCCGCCCGAGCTCTCAGTTGTCCTGGTCCAGCTCTTCAAGGGGCCCGTCTACAGGGACACCCACGACAAGTTGTGGGAACCGCTGTTGAAGCTGCGTGCGCCGATCAGCGATCACGTCAACGTGCTCGGTCTCCAGGTCGAGGTCGACGAGAGCGAGGGCTACGCGTTTTTGCGCAGCCGCCCGACTGACGACGACGACGACCAGCCGCAGGTCCCGCGGCTGGTCCCGCGCCGCCCGCTCTCGTTCCCTGTGAGCCTGCTCCTCGCCATCTTGCGCAAGAGGCTGGCCGAGTTCGACGCCACCAGCACCGACCCGCGCCTGGTGTTGAGCCGCGACGACATCGTCGAGATGATCCGCCTGTTCATGCCCGACTCGTCCAACGAGGCACGGCTGGTCGAGAACATCGATGCCTACATCTCCAAGGTCGTCGACCTCGGGTTCTTGCGCCGGCTGCGCGGTGACGACGAGCAGTTCGAGGTGCGCCGGATCCTCAAGGCCTTCGTCGACGGGCACTGGCTGGCCGAGCTCGACCAGCGGCTCGACGACTACCTGGCGCAACTGAGATCAAGCGAGGTCAGCTGATGGACACCTTCGAACAACCGGTGCTCGAGCTGCACCCCGGCACGCTCCCTGGTTGCCGCCTTCGCCGCTTGGAGGTGTTCAACTGGGGCACCTTCGACCAACGGGTGTGGAGCTTGCATATCGAGGGCCGCAACGCACTGCTCACCGGCGACATCGGATCGGGCAAGTCGACACTTGTCGACGCGATCACGACCCTGCTGCTCCCGGCGAACCGGATCTCCTACAACAAGGCAGCGGGCGCGGGCATCCGCGAGCGCGACCTTCGCTCCTACGTGCTCGGTCACTACAAGTCAGAACGAAACGAGACGACCGGCTCGTCGCGGCCGGTCGGTTTGCGGGGCCCTGCCAGCTACTCGGTGATCCTCGGCGTCTTCGGCAACGAGGGGTTCGGCGTGACGGTCACGCTCGCGCAGGTCTTCCGCGCGAAAGATGCCGACCAGGGCCAGCCCGAGCGGTTCTACGTCGTCGCCGACGGCGAGCTCTCGATCGAGAAGCACTTCTCGGAGTTCGGCGACGACTTCAAGGGCCTCAGGCGCAAGCTGCGCGACGCCGGGGCCGACCTCTATGACAGCTTCCCCGACTACGGCAAGCACTACCGGCGCCAGCTCGGCATCGAGTCCGAGCAGGCGATGGATCTCTTCCATCAGACCGTGTCGATGAAGTCGGTCGACAACCTCAACGACTTCGTCCGGGCGCACATGCTCGAACCGTTCGACACGCGGAGCCGCATCGACGGGCTCATCGACCACTTCGACGATCTCACGCGAGCACACGATGCTGTCTTGCGGGCACGAGCTCAGCTCGAGCTGCTCAACCCGCTCTCAGTCGACCTCGACGCCCACGACGGGCTCGATCGCCTGCTTGCACAGCTTGCCCGCGTGGCCGATGCCCTGCCGTTCTTCTACGCCGCGCGCACGAAGGCCCTGGTCGAGGCCGACCTGGTCCGCATCGACGAACGCCTCGGCTCGATGCTGGCCGAGATCGACGCCGGGCAGCGGGCGAACCGGCGGCTGCGCGAGCAAGAGGTCCAGCTCAGCATCGAGATCGCTCAGGCTGGTGGCGATCGCTTGGCTCGCATCGAGCAAGAGATCCTCACGTGCGAGGCCGACGAACCGAAGCGTCGATCGAGGTTCGAGCGCTTCAACGAGCTCCTGCGAGACGCGGGCCTCGACCAGGTTGCTGTCAGGGAGCAGTTCGAGCGTGCTCGCGAGCGCATCGGGTCCCGCGAGGACGAGCTGAGCACCAAGGCGGCCGAGCTCGAGAACGACCTGACCGAACGCCGGCACGAGCAGAGGGCCCTCGATGGCGAGTCCCGGTCCGTCAACGACGAGCTGCGCAGCCTCCGGTCCCGGCAGACCAACCTTCCCCGACGCAGCCTCGAGCTGCGCGAGTCGCTGTGTGGCGACCTCGCGATCGAGGTCGACGAGCTGCCGTTCGCCGGCGAGCTGTTGCAGGTCCGCGAGGACGCCCTCGAGTGGGAGGGCGCGGCAGAGCGTGTGCTTCGCAACTTCGCGCTCTCACTGCTCGTGCCCGACGAGCACTACGAGGCCGTGGCTTCATGGATCGACCAGGCCCACCTCAACGCGCGCATCGTCTACTTCCGGGTCCCCGTTCGTGTGGCAGCGAGCTCGACCCCCGAGCGCCGGGGTGCCACGCCGCTTCTGCTCGACATGGTCGAGATCAAGCCCGGCACCGTGTTCGAGCCTTTCCTGCGGGCCGAGCTCGCTCGCCGGGCCAACCACTTCTGCGTCGCGTCGGTGACCGACTTCCGCACCGCCGACAAGGCGGTCACCCGCCGAGGCCAGATCAAAGAGAGGAATCGTCACGAGAAGGACGACCGGCGCCGCATCGACGACCGCCGCGAGTACGTGCTCGGCTGGACGAACGAGCAGAAGATCGAGGCGCTCATCGCCGACGCGCAGCGATTGCACGAGCGTCTTCAAGATCTCGCAGGCCGCGTGGCAGATCTCGAACGGCGGCGGCGCGATGTGGCAGGGCAGCTCACGAACCTGGCCGGCTTGCGTGAGCACAACAACTGGGACGACCTCAACTGGCAGTCCCTCGTCAACCAGGTCGCCGCCCTGCGCGGCGAATCAGAGCGCATCCGCACCTCATCTGACGAGCTGGCGACGTTGACCGCCGAGCGCGACCGCGTCGGTCGCGAGCTGACCGAGCTCGCCGACGACATCGAGCGCCTGCACGAAGAGGTCGGCGGCGCCCGAAGCGAGCGACGGCGAGCCGCGGAGCAGCTCGACCGGGCCGAGAGCCTGCTGTCAGACGAGTCAGCCTCAGAGGTCGCCCGGCAGGTGTTCGGGTCAGTCGAGCAACTCCTGGCGGGGCTCGAGATCGGCATCACCGATGCAGCGAGCGTGCGTGACGTCGAGCACGCGTCGAGGCAGGCGATCCAGCGGCAACGAGACGGGGCGCTCACGAAGCAGTCCGCGCTCACCAACAGGATCGTGCGCGCAATGACCGCGTTCAGGAACGAGTACCCGCAAGAGACCTCCGAGCTCGATGACTCGCTGGCCTCGGCAGCCGAGTACCGGGCGTTGCACGCCCGCGTCCGCACCGACGACCTTCCGCGGTTCGAGCACCAGTTCAAGGAGTACCTCAACCAGAACACGATCCGTGACATCGCCAACCTCGCCGCGCAGCTCAACAAGCAGGAAGAGGTCATCCGAGAGCGGGTCGAGCGCATCAACGGGTCGCTGTACGACATCGACTACAACGACGGCCGCTACATCAGGTTGATGCCCGATCGCACGCCGAACACCGAGATCCGCGAGTTCCGTGGCGAGCTGCGTGCCTGCACGGACAACGTGGTCAGCAGCCAGTCCGACCAGTACTCCGAAGCGCGGTTCCTCCAGGTGAAGGCGATCGTCGAGAGGTTCAAGGGGCGCGAAGGCTCCGTCGACCACGACCGGGCCTGGACGCGCCGGGTGACCGACGTCAGGCAGTGGTTCGTGTTCTCGGCCTCCGAGCGCTGGCGTGAGGACGATTCCGAGTACGAGAGCTACACCGACTCCGGCGGCAAGTCCGGGGGTCAGAAGGAGAAGCTCGCCTACACCATCCTCGCGGCGTCCCTGGCATACCAGTTCAAGCTCGAGTTCGACGTGTCGAGGTCCAAGACGTTCCGCTTCGTCGTGATCGACGAGGCGTTCGGTCGCGGTTCGGACGACTCGACCCGCTATGCCCTCGACCTGTTCACGCGGCTCGGCCTTCAGCTGCTCATCGTCACGCCGTTGCAGAAGATCCACGTGATCGAACCGCACGTTTCCGCCGTAGGGTTCGTCGACAACCTCCACGGAAACTTCTCGCGGTTGCAGTGCCTCAAGGTCGAAGAGCACCGCCGCCGCCGCGCCGAGCAGGCCGGTACGGACGTCCACGCCTGACCATGGCAACACGGTGGACGCGTGTGCCCGACGTCGCCGCCGTGCTGCGCAAGCGTTGGGATCGCGGCCAGTACCTGCGGTCCTACGCGGCCGGTGAACCGTGGCAGGTCGTGCGGATCCCGGTGAAGGCGCCGACCGCAGTCGAGGTTCGTGACGATCTCGACGATGTGATCAAGTGGGCCGAGTCGTTCCGGCGTGACAGCCACACGGCTGGTGGGCGGCCCCGGTTCGGGCTCGAGCACCGCACGGTGAAGGGCAAGGGCATGGGATCCAACGAGCTTCCTCGCGCCGTGCTCGTGCAGACCTTCGATCAGCTCTGCTCACTCCTCGGGACCTCTGCTGAGGTCGCGAGGCTGGACTCGATCCTGGTTCAGACCCGCGAACGGGCTCCTGAGCTAGGGCAGTGGGTGATCGACAACCCGACAGCAGCGCTGGAACACCACGACGATTGGGATGACCTGCTGGCGACGGTGCGCTGGGTCGCAGACCGCGACACGGCGCACCTCTACCTGCGTCACCTCGATCTGGAAGGCATCGACACCAAGTTCGTCGAGCGCCATCAGCGCCTCCTGGGCCAACTCCTGATGGTCGCCCTGTCGCCGCAACGGGTGCAACCTGACGCAGTCGGCTTCGCCGCCCGTTTCGGCTTCCGAACGAAACCCGACTACACACGGTTCCGCCTGCTCTGCGACCTCCCCACGTTTCCAGCTGAGATCAGCGAGCTTCGGCTGCGCACCGACGAGCTGGCAACGATCGACCTTCCTGTGAGGACGGTGTTCGTCGTCGAGAACGAGATCAGCTACCTCGCCTTCCCAGAGGTTCGCGACGCCATCGTCGCCTTCGGCGAGGGCTTCCATGTGGCTTCGCTCGAGCGCCTCCCTTGGTTGCGCGATCGCGAGATCGTCTACTGGGGCGACATCGACACCCACGGCTTTTCGATCCTGAACCGCGTTCGGGCCCGGTTCGGCAACGTGCGATCGATCCTCATGGATCACCAGACCCTGCTCGCGCACCAGCGGCAGCTCGTCACCGAAGCGAGCCCCACCCGCGAGACCCTCGATCACCTCACGAGCCAGGAGAACGCGCTGTACCAGGATCTCATCGAGGATCGCTTCGGGCCCTCGGTCCGGCTGGAACAAGAGCGGGTCCGCTTCTCCCTCGTCGACGAAGCGCTCTGGCCATGGAGGCGATGATCGGCGCGATGGGCGACGAGGGGGAGTCGTGCATGGCTCACAGCGCCCGCGGAAGCCAGCTCGCTTGGCCGGTAGGCTTTGGTCGGTCCACAGTTGTGCAACCGCGAGAGACGAGGGGTTCAAGCTGTGAAAGCAAACCAGGTCCTGCAAGGTTGCGGTCAACTCCTCACTCGGGCGGCTCGGGCAGCAGCGCTGGCCGCGATCGTGCTCGTCGCTGTGTGCGCGCAACCGTCCCAGGCCGCCGGTGGCGACTGGCCCGCCCCGCCGGCCCCAGGCGCATTCCGCGCGGCCGCCGCTGCGAGCCCCCAGCAGGGAGTGCAGATCGTAAGGGGTGGTGACGGGCGGCTCGAGGCCTTCTGCTGGTGCGTGTACAACGGCCTGAAGCACACCTACCAGGTGGTGCCAAACGGACCGTGGGTGCCGTGGGAGACCTTCCCGGGATCCTTCATAGACGTGCCCACGGTCATCTCGAACACCGACGGGCGTCTCGAGCTCTTCGCGAAGAGCCCGACGGGGGGCGCGGTCCACGCCTGGCAGATGTGGGTTGGAGGGCCCTTCTCTGCGTTCGCCTCACTCGACGCGGGTGCGCCGGTGTACAAGAGTCCCGCCGTGACGCGCAACGCTGACGGGCGGCTCGAGGCCTTCTACCAGAACTGCACCGGCGCTGGTGGTGTCTGCGCAGCGAGCGAGAGGGTGATGCACACCTGGCAGGTGTCACCAGGCGGCGCCTGGAGCTCACCGGTGCAGCTCTCGCCGGTTGCGATCGGTCCGGCCCCGATCACCGTCTTCTCCAACGTGAACGGCACGATCGAGCTGTACTTGTTCAACGGTACCGGGTTGTACGGTGCCAAGCAGACAGGGGTCACCTGGACGCTGTCGACGCCTTCTGCCCCGCCGGGCGCACCAACTTCGCTGTTCCCGTTCTCCGTCGCTACGAACCTCGACGGCCGGGTCGAGCTGTTCGCGCCGACAGGCTCGGGCTTGTTCCACAGGTGGCAGACCACGCCGAGCGGGGCCTGGAGCGATTGGTACGTCCTTTCGGCTCTGACCACTGACAACGTGACGGCGGGTCGAAACGCAGATGGCCGCATCGAGGTCTTCTCCTCGACCGATGCCACCTGGACCACCTGGCACGTCTGGCAGAACGCTCCTGGTGCCGGCTGGTCCTCGTCGGTTCCCCTGCCGGGTGGTGGCTCGGTTCGCTATGCGGCCGGCGTCGCCACCAACGCCGACAGCCGACTCGAGGTCTTCCTGTTCGAGTTCAACGCCGACCTGGTCTCTGGCAACCTGTACCACTCCTGGCAGCAGAACCCCAGCCTTGGCCCGTGGTCACCGGTCTTCCCGCTGCCCTGAGGGCCGAGTGACATCGTCGGTCCTGCTCGGCTAAAGGCGCCTCGCGAATCGACACCTCGTCAGCAGAGGGCGTTGACCGCCCGGGGCTGCGCCTAAGAGCGCGGGGCGCGTGCCCGCCCGCGGGCTTGGCCCTTCGATGCTCGCTGCAGTGAGCTGACCCAGCGTCCGCTTGCCGGGTCCCATGACCTGTCCAGGTCTGGGCCGAGACACTCCTTCAGCTCTGCACCCGGGATCGCGCGGGAGAACAGGAAGCCCTGACCCCGATGACATCCAAGGCGTGCCAGGGCCTCGGCCTGACCGGGTGACTCGATGCCCTCGGCTGTGACCACGAGATCCAGAGCCTTGGCCAGGGTGATGGACGCTTCGACGATCGCGTGATCGTGCGCCTGGTCGAGCATGCCGCCGACGAAGCTCTTGTCGACCTTGATGTGGCTGATCGGGAACTGCCTGAGCGCGTCGAGGGACGAGTAGCCGGTGCCGAAGTCATCTACTGCGATGCAGATGCCGCTGTCCCGCAGGGCGCGGAGCGACCTGATCGCGGCGTCGACGTCGACGTGGATGGCGCTCTCGGTCAACTCGATGCCAAGCGGAACCGACGGTGTGCCCTGGAGAGCGCTCTGGAACACCCCGAGCGAGTCCTGCCGGGCCAGATGCACAGCTGACACGTTCACCCAGAGACCGAGAGGTTCGGATCTCCGCTCGTTCCAGCGCGCAACCTGGCGCAACGCGGTGGCGAGCACCCAACGATCGATGTCGACGATGCTCCCGGCATCCTCGGCGAGGCTGATGAAGTCGTGAGGCAGCAGCTGGCCCCTGCGCGGATGGTTCCAGCGCACCAGGGCCTCGACGGCCACGACGCGCCCACCACCGATCTCGATGATCGGTTGGTAGTGCACCTCGAGCTGCTGGTCAACGATTGCATGACCGAGGTCGCTCTCGGTCTCTCGACGGAGCTCATGCGCCGAGCGAAGGTTCTGGTCGAAGAAGATGCATCGGTTCCGGCCTGAAGCCTTGGCCTGGTACAGGGCAGCGTCGGCGTCCCGGATGAGCTGTTCGGGCGTGTCCGGCCCGAGCGTGCCGATCGCCGCGCCGATGCTGGCGGTGGGTGCGAGCTTGATGAGGCCGTGCTCCATCGGTCCTGATACCAGGGACCGTGTCCGCTCTGCGAGCTTGGAGGCGGTGCCCGGGAGCGCGACATCAGGCCAGGCAACGACGAACTCGTCCCCTCCGATGCGTGCCACGGTCGCGCCTTGCGAGCAGACGGAGGCGAGGCGCTCTGCCACTGTGCACAGGACACGGTCGCCGAGCTCGTGGCCGTGGGTGTCGTTGACCACCTTGAACCTGTCGAGGTCCACGAACAGCACCGCCACCGAACGCGGCGTCTCGCGGGCGACCTCGTTGAGTCGCGAGACGAAGGCTCGGCGGTTCAACAGGCCCGTGAGCGGATCGTGCGATGCCTGGTGCTCGAGGGTCCCTACGAAGCGGTCACGTTCGATGGCCAGGCCGGCAAGTCGCGCCCCGAGCACGTACAGCGCCCATTGGTCTATGCGTGGCTCGCCCGTCTCGTACCTGAAGAAGTCGACCGTGCCCATCACCTCGTCCTGGCTCGTCGAGGAGATGATCGGCACGGTCCAACAGGACCGGTACTGGGTGGCTTGGATCTCATCTCGTATGCTGACCCAGAGCGGGTCGTTGGACAGGTCCGGTGAGATCACCTCAGAGGAGCGCTCGATCGCGGCGCCCATCGCCAGACATCCAGGCATTGCCGGAGTGCCGTCGAGGGCATCGACGAGCGACAAGGGGACGTTGGGCGCGGCGGCGACACGGAAGGACCCCCCTTGTACCAAGGTGATGACGCAGTCCCCGGCGTCACCGTGCCGGGCGACCATGCGGGCGATGTCACCGAGGGTCTCTGGAAGTGGGGGGTTGCGCACCAGGCGCTCGAGGAGCGCGTACTCGTCGTTGGCCAGGGCCTGCGCTCGCTGGTCCTCGTCGAGATCGCGGAGCTCGAGAGCCATGCACTCATAGTCGGGATCGTCGAGGAGGTTCGTCCCTGTCACGACCATCTGTCGCGGGATCCCGTCGCTGCGCACGATCCTGTACACCGCCGGGCCGCGCCGACCGCTGAAGCTCTCGAGGCCACCGAAGCTGCCGAGCACTCGGTCGCTGTCGTCGGGATGCACGAACGAGTAGGGCTCCTTGCCCAGCCACTCGTGAACCTCGATGCCGAGCATCTCGGCGACGGACCTGTTGCCCCACAAGATCCGTATCGAGGAGTCGAAGGTCACCACACCATGGTTGAGGTGTCCCCACCTGCGCTCGAATCGATCGAGGCGCTCGGGCGTGAGGGTGCCGCCGTCGACTGTGGCCGCTGCCTCGCTCTGGCCAGTCACGGACTCAGCCTCTTGCCAATGTTTCGCTCCCGCACGGTGACAAGGCTACGCCCAACGGGGCGCCGCTGCCGAGGCGCGGCTGGCGGGGCGCGGCTGGCGCGCACGTGATCGGTGAGTGGTGCCAGACCAGCCTGTCCTCTCGCCCGAGAGGATGGCCGCAAGGGGGCGTCGCGACTCAGCGAGCCTGGCGGGCACGGCTTGCGAGAGCCGTCACCACATCGCCCGCCCCACCAGCGAGGATCTCGGGCCCCGCGAACAGGAGGCCCTTGGCAGCGCAGGCGGGGCAAGCCAGAGCGAACACGTGCCCCTCTCCCGTCGCGTTCTCATAGCGGATCATCCCACCCACTCGCACGGCGGTCACGGGGTGAGGCGTGTCGCACTCGAGGCAGCAGATCTCGCTGTCCTCGATGCAGAAGCCCATCGAGTCGTAGCCCGCGTCTTCGAGCTCGAGCACGGAGTTGGTGAAGCTGAAACGGGTTTGCAGGTCGGACATCACAAGCTCCATTCGCGTCGCTTGCCACCGCTGGCACCAGCCGAGCCGAGGCAGCATGTGGGGCTCCGCCCGCTGCGACCAGCCAAGCTAGCCGCCCCGATGCCCGATCTGTGGGATGCTGTACCGCCAAGCACAGACCATTGACCATGCCTCTTGTGACCGTTACAGTCAGAAGTGGCGCCAATGCGCGTGGGCTCGTCTGCCTGAAAGGGCGGCCGGGGGAAACCGGACATCGAGATCCAGGAGATCCCGTAGATCCGGAGTCGGCCTCGAGGTCACCGCTGCGGCATTGAACCAAGATCGCCGACTGGCGAGCTGGAAGCAGTTGGGAGAAACCAGGGGAGAAGATGACAGATCGACGTCGCGTCGATCGGGTGTTGGGGTT
>JAHFUU010000370.1:0-411 GCA_023264915.1 Microthrixaceae bacterium
GATGGCCTCGACCCTGCCGTCTTCGAGGTTCCGCACCAGGCCGCTGACGCGCATCTGCAGTGCCTGGTGCCGGCACGAGTCGCGGAACCAGACACCTTGGACCATTCCGCTGATCAGGACCCGTCGTCGGATCGTGGCGAGCTGGGGTGTCACCGCCCGAGCATCCCACACCGCGTTGGTTCGAAACCGCCTGTGGGTCAGCAGTAGCCTTTCGCCGCCGGTGAGTGCCGCCGCGCGAGATGGAGGTCGAACACGTGTACCTGCTCGTCGACTTGAACCTTCGTCGAGTCGAGCTCGAAGAGGTGGATGACACGAGACGGTTCCACGTCTCGGTCGCCCACGGCGACGACCTCGATGCGGTGTCCGCGATCCTGGGCGACGCGAACGCGGGCTACGTCGAGGTCGACGAGG
>JAHFUU010000370.1:421-3800 GCA_023264915.1 Microthrixaceae bacterium
CCGAGATCGCATGGATCTCCGTCGATGTGATTGGCGAGATGGCTCTGGGACGCACCAAGCCGGGGTTGGAGAACCACTTCGACAAGATGCTCGAAGATGCCCGAAAGCATGGCAGGGCCTCTGATGACGGCTCGCACCTGAGGGCGCATCTCGACTGGATCGACGTCGATGGCGTCTAGGCGCCGGGCCGACCAGAGCGCCCCGGGTCGTGGTGGGCGAGCAACCGGTCCTCTTGGGACATGACTGACGCGACCGGACCCCGGGCCCGGCGCTGTGGCACCACACGTGGGTCCAATCGGCTCCCCGGTTGAGCCAGCTCGACCCTCAGCCAGGGGACCTGCAAGGGTCGCCTTCTTCGGACTGCTCACGATCTGGTTGGTGATCCCGTTCGCGATCAGGGGCAACGTCGCGCAGGACGCCGTCCCGCTCGTGGTGGCCGGCGAGTTGGCCCGCACCGACCCCGACTCGATCTACGCGCCCCAAGCCCGGGATCTCTATGACCTCGCACCCAGCTTCTCGAAGAAGGCTTGTGAGATCTCGCCTCCGGGCACCGATTGCGCCGGAGTGGACGTGGCATTCGTCAGCCCACCTCAAGCTCTGGTTGCGGCGTACCCACTCTCGTTGCTCGGCCTGGACCTGGCCACACTTGTGATGCGGGTGCTGGCGGCGGCTTGCCTTGCGGGTGGCATGGCGATCCTGTGGAGACGCTTGGCAGGTCGGAGCCGTAGCGGTGGCATCGTGCTGGTGTTCACCGCCGTCCTTCTCACCCCGTTCTTCATGGTCTCAGTGGGTCTCGGTCAGAGCTCGCCGGTGATGTTCGCATCTGCGGTGATCGGGCTCGGTGCCATTGACGCTCCCTGGTCCAAGGTCGCTGTCGTGGCCTTGGTTCTGGTGGCTGCGATCGTCATGAAGGCCTTCCCGGTCGCTCTGGTGGCAGTGCTGGTGTACAAGCGGCGCTGGCGGATCGTCGCTGCCGTGGGAGCCCTCTTGGTCGCTGCCAGCGCTTTCAGCGTTTTGCTGGTGCCGGTCCGGATGTTCTCGGAGTTCGTGTCGGTGTCGTCCACGTTCAGCGGGTTCGCGCCGGCAAACCCTCACAACGGCGCCCCTGTGGCGCTGGCGAAGCTTGCCAGCGAGGACCTCGCGTCGGGCTCGACCGGGTGGATGGTGGTCATGGGGCTCCAGTTCCTCGCTGTCGGTGCCCTGTGGTGGTTCGTGATTCGTCGCTGTCCCGACGCGGACACCCAGTGGGCCTGGTCGTGGGTGTTGTTGGTGTTCGTCCTCCCCATGGTGTGGTGGCATTACCTCTGGGTCTTGGTGGCTGGAGTCGGCGTGGCGCTGTCGGGGCGCCGGGACCTGGATGATCGGTCGATGCTCGTGCTCGTGGGCCTGGCCGCCGCCACCCTCCCGGCAAGCCTCGTGCTGTCAACAGGCAGGAGCATCCCAGCGTTCCAGGCACTCGTCCTCATCGGGTGCGTGGCGGCCGGGTGGTGGGTAGTGCCGCGACCCGTCGATCACCTGACCTCTGCGGCTCCTGGTTGACGGTGCCCGCCAAACAGGCCAGCACCGAGCTGAGCGCCGACGGCGCCCCAACAGATGAGGGGCCGCGGATCCCATCCCAGCCACATGACTCGTCGGGCCGGGGCGGAGCCCCGCTGGGGCTTTCGTCCGGCGTCCCCGGTTGTTAGCGTTTCAGCCCGCGGCGCAGGTGTACCCCGGCGCCCCGGCTCGTTGTGAGGCTTGTAGACGAACGAACCGCCTGAGGAGGGATCAGTGGGAGGTCTGTCCACATACAACCTGGCGGATGTGTGGGAGGCAGTTGCTGACCGGGTAGGTGACCGCACTGCGTTGGTGGTCGGTGACCTCAGGCGCACCTATTCCGACCTCGAAGAGCGTGCCAACCGGCTGGCGCACTGGATGGCCGCCCAGGGCGTCGGTGAGGGTGACCACATCGGCCTGTACCTCACGAACAGCCCCGAGTACATCGAGGCGATGCTTGCTGCCTACAAGCTCAGAGCCGTACCCGTCAACGTGAACTACCGCTATGTCGAGGCCGAGCTTCGGCACCTGTTCTCCGATGCTGATCTGAGCGGCGTCGTGTTCCACCGGGAGTTCGCAGCCCGTGCTGAAGCCATCCGGCCGGACCTGGCCTGCGTTCGCTGGTGGCTCGCGGTCGAGGACCGAACCTCCCAGGTCACCGTCGATGGCGAGGTCCGCTACGAGGAGGCGCTGGAGGGCGCCTCTCCCGGGCGAGACTTCGGACCGCGTGGGGACGGCGACCTGTACGTCATCTACACCGGCGGGACCACCGGGCTCCCGAAGGGCGTCATGTGGCGGCAGGCCGATGCCTTCTTCGCGTGCATCGGTGGAGGTGACCCGATGCGGCTGCTCGGGCCGGTCTCGAGCCCCGGGGAGGTGCTCGACCGCATCCTCGACAACCCCTTCGTGTACATGCCGGTTGCTCCGCTCATGCACGCGGCCGGCCAATGGACGGCACTGTCGTGGCTCTACTGCGGGGGCACCGTCGTTCTGGTGCCGGGGCCCCTCGACCCGGTCCGGGTCTGGCAGACGGTTGCGGCAGAGAAGGTGAACCTGGTGACGTTGGTGGGCGATGCGATCGCGAGGCCTCTCGTCGATGCCTGGGTCGAGAAGGGCCCCTTCGATGCTTCCTCGCTGGTGTCCATCGCCTCCGGTGGGGCCCCGCTCTCGCCGGCGATCAGGAGCAGGATCATGGAGCTGTTCCCCGAGGTCACCATCGCGGACGGTTTCGGGTCATCTGAGACCGGTGCCCAAGGCACGTACAGGATCGAGCCGGGAAGCTCTCCCGTCCAGGCCGCAAGCTTCACCCCATTTGACGACAGTGCGGCGGTGATCAGGCTCGACACGCTAGAACCCGTCCGACCGGGCTCCGGCGAGGTGGGTCGAGTCGCCCGTCGAGGCCACATCCCGATCGGCTACTACAACGACTACGACAAGACGGTTGCGACCTTCGTCGAGCTCGCCGGGCAGCGTTGGGCGCTCACCGGTGACATGGCGACTGTCGACTCGGACGGCTCGATCAACTTGCTGGGACGGGGCTCGGTATGCATCAACACGGGGGGAGAGAAGGTCCACCCCGAGGAGGTCGAGGCGACGCTGAAGTCACACCCAGCGGTCTATGACGTCGTTGTGGTCGGTGTTCCTGACCAGCGCTGGGGTGAGCGCGTGGCTGCGGTGGCGCAACTCAGGCCTGGTGCGCAGATGAGCCTCGCCCAGGCCCAGGAGCACTGCCGTACCAGCCTCGCGGGCTACAAGATCCCGAGGGCGCTGGTGCTCGTCGACCAGGTGCAGAGATCGCCAGCAGGCAAGGCCGACTACCGTTGGGCCACCAAGGTCGCCGGCG
>JAHFUU010000371.1 GCA_023264915.1 Microthrixaceae bacterium
ACCCCTCGTCGCGGATCTGGAGCCACACGGCTGTGCGGTCAGTGAAGTCGTGCAGAAGGGCGGCAAGGCAGGCAGCCACCAGGCTGCGACCGCGGACCTTCGCCTCACCGGTCACAAGCAGAACTCTCGGCGTGTTGCTCGTGCGGTCGCCTCGAGTTGTGGACACCAACCTCGATGCCAGAAGGGCTGACACCCGCTCGAGGGCCAAAGGATTGGAGGTGACGACACGCCGGAAGTCCTCAGCAGGGATCTCGAGCAGCTTGGCCGGCCTGAACGCGCGAACTGACGCAGTGCGGTCACGACCCAGGAGAAGACTCAGCTCACCGAACAGGTCACCTGGTCCGAGCCGGCGAACCTGGACTGGGGTTCCCTGGGCGCCCCCGGTCGTCACGTCGACCTCGCCGCTCACGATCACGAAGCAGGACAGAGCTGGGTCGCCTTCACGGAACACCAGGTCTCCTCGCGCGAAGCTGCAGGGCTTGGCGGATTCGGCCAGCGCGTCCAGCTCGTGTGGGGCAATCGTGGCGAACAGCGCCACACCTTCGAGTGCGCGAGCCATGTCGATGTTGTCGGTGACAGCCACGTCCTGAATCATGCCTCGTGTGGGGGACGTCTGCTCGGACTGGGGCACCTGTAGTTGGTGCGCTTTCGGAGCTTGGGACACAATTGCTGGGTGCTCGGGCCTGCCATCATCGTGATCGTGCTCGTGATCGTCATACCAGTAGCGGTCTGTGTCTCGGGCGCAGCTGTTGCTTGGATCTTCGGGTGGTCACTTCGCGACGACGCCGACAGGCGCAACGAGGGCACCGAGTACGTCGAGCTCGGCAAGTAAACAGCCGGTACGCCTGACGGCGACATGCGGGCGCGTAGCGGTCCGGTACGTGCAGTCGCGAGCTGGTTCGTGGCCGAGTGACGCCGGCCTGATGCCTGGTTCGATGAGTGCCTCACCATGCACTTCGCGGCGGCACGTGCGAAGTAGTGTGACTTGGCGTTCACCGGGAGGTGTGACTGCTCAGCTAGCTGGGGTGGCGGCTGCGAGGTCGTCACCGGACAAGAAGGGTTCAGAGGTGGCCAACGGAACGGTCAAGTGGTTCAACTCTGAGAAGGGCTACGGATTCATCCAACGGGAGAACGAGCCGGACGTGTTCGTGCACTTCAGTGCCATCCAGATGAACGGCTACCGAACTCTGGAAGAAGGTCAACAAGTCGAGTTCTCTCTCGAGAACGGGCCCAAGGGTGAACACGCCCTCGAGGTCAAGGTCCTCTGAGCCGGCTGGCTGCGGACTCAGGCTGTAGCTCCACTCGGCCGTCGCTTGCTGCATCAGGCGAGGCAGGATTGGACGACTGGTGAGTGGCAAGTGAGCGCAGGGTTCGGTCAGACTCCCCAACGCGACTGACCGAATCGGTACCCGACAGATCGCACCGTTTGGATGAGTCCTGCATGCTCCTCTCCGAGCTTGGCGCGGAGCCGGCGAACGTGCACATCTACGGTGCGGGCCCCTCCGTAGTACTCGTACCCCCACACTCGGGACAGGAGGGTCTCGCGGGTGAAGACCTTGCCTGGGTGAGAGGCGAGGAACTTCAACAGTTCGTATTCCATGTAGGTGAGGTCGAGAGGCTCGTCGCCGATTGCAGCCTGGTAGGTCTCGAGGTTGAGCATGAGATCGCCGTACTCGATGAGTTCCGGCCTCGTGCCGCGACCGGTCTGCCAGAACAAGTGCTTGAGGCGCGCCTCGAGCTCACGAGGATGGAACGGTGACAGGCAGAAGTCGTCATAGAGGTCGTCACGCAGCTCGAGATCCGCAAGCTGAGTGCCTGAGACCAGCAACAGCACCGGCTCGAGCGGGAGATCACGCTTGCGCAACGCGCGGCAGATGGCGAAGGCGTTCTCAGGGTCGTTGTCGGCGCACACGATGGCTCCGGCCCAACCGTCGGCAGGCTCTTCTCGTGTGGCGTCACGCTCAGATGCGATTGCCTTCCACGGATAGCCGTTGAGGTCTAGTGTCTGTGCTAGCTCAGGCGGTGGTGGATCGGGGAAGAGAAGCACTGGCTCCATAGGGACGCTCACAGGCATCAGATGTTCGGGAGGTAGCGATCTAGCTCGAACTGGGTCACCTGGGACTTGTAGTCGAACCACTCGGAGCGCTTGTTGCGCAGGAACCACTCGAAGATGTGCTCGCCGAGAGCTTCGGCCACGAGCTCTGAGTGCTCCATCGCGTCGAGAGCGTCAGACAGCGACTGGGGAAGGGATCTCATCCCTTCTGCTGCCCGTTCTTCGGGTGTGAGCTCAAACACGTTTCGGGTGGCTTCGGGGGGCAGCTGGAGGCCCTGCTCGATGCCATTCATGCCTGAAGCCAGCAGCAGCGAGAACGCCAGGTACGGGTTGCATGCCGGGTCTGGTGCCCGGTACTCGATCCGAGTGGATGACTCCTTGCCGTGCTTGGTGATGGGCACGCGCACGAGGGCTGAGCGGTTGTTTCGTGCCCAGCTGATGTGGGTGGGAGCTTCGTGCCCGGCGATGAGTCGTTTGTAGGAGTTGACGATCTGGTTCGTTATTGCCGTTATGCCTGGCGCGTGGTGGAGCACCCCAGCGATGAAGCCGTATGCGACCTTTGAGAGACCGTAAGGATCGCCAGGCTCATAGAAGGCGTTGGTGTCTCCCTCGAACAGTGAGATGTGCGTGTGCATACCGCTGCCCTGCACACCAGACAGAGGCTTCGGCATGAAAGTCGCGTAGACGCCCGCCTCGAGTGCGATCTCGCGCACGACCAGGCGGAAGGTCATTATGTTGTCGGCCATCGAGAGTGCGTCGGTGTAACGAAGATCGATCTCATGCTGGCTCGGTGCGTCCTCGTGGAAGGAGTACTCGACGGGTATTCCCATGGCCTCGAGCATGTGGATAGTCCGCTTGCGGAGGTCGCTCGCCACGTCGGCGGTCGTGAGGTCGAAGTAGCTACCGGTGTCGAGGGGCTCCAACGAGCGGGAGGGGTCACCGCTTCGGAAGTAGAAGAACTCCATTTCGGGCGCGCACATGAATGACAGGCCCTTCTCGCGGGCCCGGTCGAGGTTTCGCTTCAGCACTTGGCGGGGATCACCTTCAAACGGTGTGCCGTCGTGGTTCAAGATGTCACAGAACATCCGCGCGGATACGTCCTCTGTGCGGTCCCAAGGCAACAGCTCGAAAGTGTTGGCCTCTGGTTTGGCCAGCACGTCACTTTCTTGCACCCGCGAGAACCCGTCGATGGCGGAGCCGTCGAAGTGCATGCCCTCTTCGAAGGCGTTCTCTAGCTCAGCGGGTGAGATCGCGACGGACTTGAGCTGGCCCAAGACGTCGGTGAACCACAGCCTTATCAGCCGCACCCCGCGCTCCTCGACTGTTCTCAGCACGTAGTCCTGCTGGCGTTCCATGGCTCATAGTGTGTCACTGACGGTGCGACGGACCCACCGCGGGCGGCCCTGAACGGGTCAGTTCACACGCCGTTCACATTCGCGAAAAGGTGGAGAAATGGCAGCCTGGAAGCCTGACCCCGCCGGAGGGGCCCCAAGGGTGCCGTCGTTCGCAATCCGGCCTGCTCGGTGAGGTGTCTTCCAGGCACGCCAACTAATGTCCCGGGCGGTCTCAAGACAAGACATTGCGCTAGGAGGACATCGTGAAGGAACGCACCCCCCAAGAGGTCGTGGAGCACGCGCGCGCTGAGGGCGTCGAGATCGTCGACATCCGCTTCTGCGACTTGCCTGGTCTCATGCAGCACTTCTCGGTGCCGGTGTCTGAACTGACCGAGGAGGTGTTCGACGAT
>JAHFUU010000372.1 GCA_023264915.1 Microthrixaceae bacterium
AGGTGTGCCAGAGGCGCCCGTCCCCGGCCGTTGCGAACACCTCGATCCGCCCGTCGAGGTTGCGGCCCGCGGCCACGTCGCGGCCGGCCGTCCATTGCCCGCCCAGGGCGTACCAGCCGGTGAAGGCCTGGCTGGGGGCCACCTGCCAGCTGTGCCAGATCTGGTTGTCAGATGCGACACCGAACAGCTCCATGCGGCCGTCGAGGTTGACTGCGATCGCCAGGCGGGTCTTGGATGGCCAGCTGCCGTTCATGGTCGCCCAGTCCTGGAAGTAGGCATTGGGCGCTATCTGCCAGGTGTGGAACATCTGACCGCTCGTGAATCGGGCGAACACCTCGACCCTGCCGTCGGAGTTGGTGCCCGCTACCGGGTCGTCGCTGAGGGTGCCGCCCATCGCGTAATGGGCGGACCATCCACCGTTGGGGATCGTCTGGAAGAGGTGCCACATGGCCGAGTTGGTGCCCCTGACGAACACCTCGAGGCGGCCGTCGGCGTTGCGCGCCACCGCTGGCCGAGCCGCCGGTGGGTAAGAGCCTCCGAGGGGGACCCAGCTCCACCATCCCCCGTTCGGGACGGTCTGCCAGGTGTGCCACAGCTGCCCGTCAGAACCGATCGAGAACAGCTCCTGGCGGCCGTCGGAGTTCAAGCCGACGCCGACCTCTCCTCGGGTGGTGCCCCCGAAGGGGTAGACCGGCGACCAGGTCGTGGGCGGAAGGGTCCCGCAGGATCCTCGCTGGGCGGTGAGGTCACACAGGTTGTCGTTGTAGCGCCAGGTGAGGCCGCTGCGCGCGTTGGCCGTGACGACCTTGTCGGCCTGGATGGTCTGGCTGTAGCCCGTGTCAGCCTTGAGCCAGTAGCGGTACTCGCGCCCGGCAGCTTCGAACACGTAGAACGGCGCGGTCAGCGGTGAGGCTCCGTTGCCCTGCGGGATCGTGGTGAACCCCTTGTAGCCCTGAGCCCTCGCCGGGTCGACGTACCCGCAGGCAACCGAGCCGATGCCGGTCACCGAGCACGTCCGCAGCTCCATCCCGCCCGTGCTTGCCACGGACTCCTGGTCAAGCGTCAATGTTCCGTTGACGAGCATCGAGTTGAACGTGTCCTCGCACATCGTCCCGCTGGTGCAGCCGAACCAGGGGCCCCACGCGTACCGGCGGCGCTCCGCGTCGGTGCCCGTCGCCGAGCAGAACCGCTGCCGCATCAGTGGAACCGCAACCGCCCCTGACACCGCCGTGTTGATCGCTCCGGCGGCTGTCAGGTTCCATCCACCTGCCGAGTCGAACTGCCACATCCCGATCCCGGCGTGGAAGAAGGCCTTGTCGGCAGTTCCGGGGCTGCCGAACGGGTACAGAGCGTTCTGGTTGTCATAACGACCCAGAGTCATCGGCGACGGGGAGCGCGTGGCGGGTGCACCTGTCTCTGAGAACGTGGGCGTCATGGCCATCGCCGCCAGTGCATCGGCGGTGAGACCGCTGCACATGGGTTGCTGGGCGGCGATGCCGCGGATGTCGGCAAGGGGGCCGGTCCCCATGGTCCGCGCAGCAGCTTCGGCGGGCACCCCGGGGCCGGCGAGGATCGACCCCGGGCCCGGAACCGTGATCCCGACCACAGGTAGCACTCCAGCCATGAAGGCCACGAGGGCGGCCGCAACACCGGCTGCGCGTCGAGCCCCCGTCACGACCCCGTGCCCCACATCATCGGGATCGCCTGCTGGTCCGGCGGGATGACCGATGCCTCGGCGGCGTCGACTGACACCAAGAAGTCAGCTGCGCCCTGGGGCTCGAGGCCAGAGACCGTACCCGTGTTGTTGGTGCCCGCGACCTTGCGGACCGCAACGACCCTGCCGCCGCCGTCGAGCCACGCGACCACGACCACCGGTGATGCGATCGTGCCCGATCCCTGGTTGACGACAGATCCATACACGACGAGAGGGAGGGGCTGGCCCGGGGCGTCGGTGAACATCGGGGTGTCGAGGCGGTGCTGGTCGCCGGCGGCACGTGTCCAGAACGTCTTCAGCTCGAGCATCCTCGACGCGCCCGCGCCGGAGGGGGCCGGCGCCGCGGACCATCGGACCGACACGACCTGTGAGGGTTCGGCGGAGCTCGCTGCGATGGCGAACGGCACGGGCTCACCTGAGCGCAGCGACCCGACGAGGGAATCACCGGTGACGGCCTCGATCAGCTTGCCATCCTGCCCGACCAGCTCGGCATGCACCGCGACTGCACCGACTGGTTCGGCCGATTCGTTGCGAACCAGCCCGACCGCGCGCCAGCGGCCCTCAGGCGAAGCCGAGGCCGTGACCGTGGTCTCGAGGACTGCCAGCGCGCCTGTCGGTTGTGTGGACCAGTACCTGCCCACGAAACCCGCAAGCGTCCGTGTGCCATCGGGTGCCTCGGCCGCGGAGGCCGCGTCGATCTGGTCCGCCGAGGAGGCACAGGACCGGCCATCGGCGGAGGGCTGGCTGCAACCGTCCGCGTCGAAGCGTTGCGGTGCCCGCTGGCGGATCGGTGGCAGGGTCGGGAGCCCGGGCGCCGCACCGGCGGTCACCGGTTGGGGATCAGAGCCGCGGGCACAAGCGGCTGCCGTGCCCGCCACCAGGGCAAGGGAAAGTGCCACCGGGGCCAAGCGCCGGAGTGGTCTGGTCACGGCGTTCCCCCATTGCGAAACGTCATCGGGCAGGTTTGCTCGCTGCTGGCCTGCCGCCCACATGCCCGCCCAGCCGGCGGCAGAGTGCCCGATGGTAGACGCCATCGGGCCTCTAGTCGCGCACCACCTGAAACCCAACCACGTGAGACGCTGGTCAACCCCTGGCCGAGGCGAGGTCGAAGAGGTCAGGGAGAGGCGCAACCGGTGAGCTCGCCCGCATCTCCGGGCTTGCCCGTGCGAACAGCGAGCGGCGGTCGCACGGAACCAGGTTCGAACGCCCTTGGGTGCCCCAAGAGATGAGGGGCTGACGATCCCGTCCCGATCACAGGGCTCGTCGGGTCGGGCCGAGCCCCGTTTGGGCTCAACACCTGGGCCTCTCGTGCCGACAACAACCTCGAGTCGATCGCCCGGCGGACTTTCGTGGCGGAGCCTCGACGGTAGGGCGCAAGCACCGGTGGAGAGCTGCATGCCCCCGGTTACCATGAGCGGAGGTGAGGCAGCTGTTCAGCGCTGACCCGGACCTGGCCAAGATGCCGATCCTCGTGGTCGACGACGAGACTCAGAACACGGTCCTGCTGACGCGCCTGCTCGGCAGGGCCGGGTTCGACGAGGTGATCGCGACGAACGACGCGGCCGAGGCCATGGCGCTGTTCGATGCGCACCGCCCCGATCTGGTGCTGGTCGATCTCCACATGCCGGGCAAGGACGGGTTCGATCTGCTCGAGACGTTTCGCCAGCGCATCGGAGACCGCGAGTACCTGCCCTTGATGGTCCTCACCGCCGACGGCTCAGATGCCGCCAAGACCCGCGCCCTTCAGGTCGGCGCCGACGACTTCGTCGCCAAGCCCTTCGACTTCCCCGAGCTCGTGTTGAGGGTGGCGAACCTGCTGCGGACCCGCGCCCTGTACAGCCAGCTCCGGCACCACGACGACGAGGTCGAGGCAGAGGTCCGCGAGCTGGAGGCCGACCGCTGCACGGCCAGAGCTGACCGAGAGCGCATCCACGACCAGATCACTGGCATCCTCGCCGGCCACACCGATCGCATGGCGATGGTGTTCCAGCCGATCGTCGACATGAGCACCGGTGGGCTGGCCGGTGCCGAGGCGCTCGCCCGCTTCGAGGGTCCGCCCCACCAGCCGACCGAGGTTTG
>JAHFUU010000373.1 GCA_023264915.1 Microthrixaceae bacterium
CGCTGGCCGTAGATGATCAGGTGGCGCTGGTCGCTGAACGTCTCGCGCCGCCGTAGCCCGATCTGGTCCCAGGTCTCGGGCGGCAGCGGCTCGGTCGCGATGACCAGGGAGTACACCGGGATCACCTGTCGCTTCTGTCCCTCGAGCGTGCAGGTGTATCCCTCGGTCGCGCGGATCACGTTCTCGGCACGAAGGATCCCGCGGTCGGTGACCACGCGTCCCGGAGCGATCGACCGCGCGCGCGTGCGCTCGTGGATGGTGACGCCGCGCCGCTCCACGGCCTCGGCGAGGCCCCGGGCGAGCCGGGCGGGGTGGATCGCGGCGCAGTCGGGGGTGTACGTCGCGCCGCGGACGTGGGTGCCCGCCAGCACGGCTTTGGCCTCCTCGGCGTCGAGCAGTCGCAGCTCGTGCTCGTCGCGGCCCCACCGCCGGGCGTCGGCGACCTCGTGCTGGGCCCGCTCCCACTGCGGTCGGCTCCGGGCCAGCGAGATCGTGCCGCCCTTGACCGCGTGGGCGTCGATGCCCTCCTCCTCCGCGGCGAGGAGGACCTCGTCGACGCTGGCGCGCATCGCAGCGTGCTGCGCCAGGGCGCGCTCCCGCGTCGACTGCTTGGCCAGCTTGGCCAGTGAGGCGGGGAAGAGCGCGGAGCACCAGCCCCCGTTGCGGCCGCTGGCGCCGAAGCCCGCGACCTCGGCCTCTACCATGGTCACCCGCAGCGACGGGTCGGCCCGGGCGAGGTAGAGAGCGGTCCACAGGCCGGTGTAGCCCGCGCCGACGATGGCCACGTCGGTGTCACGGTCACCGGGCAGAGCCGGACGCGGGGTCCAGTCGTCGGGGACGGTCTCGTGCCAGAGGGAGAGTGAGCGCAGTCCGCGAGCGCCCCGGGGGCTCAGCGCACACCCCAGGAGTAGGTCTGCTTGCGCAGCTTGAGGTACATGAAGGTCTCGGTGCCGATCACACCGCTGACCCTACGGATCTTGCCCGAGATGACCTCCAGCAGGTGCTCGTCGCTCTCGCAGACGACCTCGACCAGGAGGTCGTAGACACCGGCCGTGATCACGACGTAGTCGACCTCGTCGAGGTCGGCCAGGGCGTCAGCGACCGGCTCCATGGGCCCGTTCACCCGGATGCCGACCATCGCCTGACGGGCGAAGCCGAGCTCCAACGGGTCGGTGACCGCGACCACCTGCATGACACCGGTGTCGATCAGGCGCTGGACGCGCTGACGGACCGCGGCCTCGGAGAGTCCGACGACCTTGCCGATCGCGGCGTAGGAGCGGCGACCGTCCTGCTGCAGCTGCTCGATGATGGCCTTGGAGACGTCATCGAGGGCAGCGCGCGGGAGCTTCTTAGTCATGGCCCCAACTTTCTCTCATCCTGGGCCCATATGCTGACAGCCAGGACACCACGGGTCCAGCACCTGTTGACACAGGATTTCGTCGTGGAGGGGTATTCGATACACGGATTCGCTTGTAGTGTGCCCCTGCTCATGACACGATCCGAACCAATCTGTATCGAGGAGCACCCCATGTCAGGAGGACCCGGCGGCGCCGGACTCTCACGTCGGACGCTGCTGCGAGGGGCAGGAGGGGTGGCATTCGCCGGCGCGAGCCTGGCGGCGCTCAAGCTCCCCTTCTTCGGCGTCTCGGGAGCGCAGCAGGATCCGGCCATCTGTTATGCCAAGGACGTGTCGGCGACCGACAAGAAGCTCATCATCTCCAACTGGCCGGCCTACATCGACCCGATCCACAAGCCGGGGTCGACGGTGTCGGTCTTCGAGAAGCAGACCGGCATCAGCGTCCAGTACACCGACGACGTCAACGACAACGCCGAGTTCTACGCCAAGGTGAAGAACCAGCTCGCGTCGTGCCAGTCGATCCAGCGCGACATGATCGTGATGACCGACTGGATGGCCGCGCGGATGATCGGGCTCGGCTGGATCCAGCCGCTCGACCAGAGCAAGATGCCGAACTTCACCAAGAACCTCATCCCGCGGCTGCGTGACAAGCCCTGGGACCCCGGCCAGAAGCACCATGCCCCGTGGCAGAGCGGTCTGACCGGCATCGCCTACAACGCCGACAAGACCGGCGAGGTCAAGAGCTTCACCGAGCTCCTCACCCGCTCCGACCTCAAGGGCAAGGTCACCTTGCTGACCGAGATGCGCGACACGATGGGCTTCATGCTCCGCACGGTCAACGCCGACCCGGAGAACTTCACCCAGAACCAGTGGGAGAACGCCATCAACGCTCTGCACGGCTACGTCTCCGACGGCAACGTGCGCTCCTTCAACGGCAACGACTACCTCAACGACCTCGCCTCCGGCAACACCCTGGCGTGCGAGGCCTGGTCGGGTGATGTGGTCATCGCCCAGCAGGACAACCCGAACCTGAAGTTCGTGGTGCCCGAGGAGGGCATGTCGCTGTGGGCCGACAACATGCTGATCCCCAACCTGGCGACGCACCAGTCGAACGCCGAGGAGTGGATCAACTACTACTACGACCCGAAGGTCGCGGCCCAGCTTGCCGACTGGAACTGGTACATCTGCCCGGTCCTGGGCGCTCAGGAAGAGATGCTCAAGCTCGACAAGGCGGCTGCGAAGAGCCAGCTGATCTTCCCCACCGACAAGATGCTCGAGAACACGTGGGGCTTCATGGCGCTGAACGACCAGCAGGAGATCCAATACGAAAGGGACTGGGCCGATGTCACATCTGGCTGAGCACACCGAGGCTGCTGCTGCTCCGTCGGACGGGGAGGCCGGCGCAGGCCTCGAACTCCGCGGTCTGACCAAGGACTTCGGGGCCTTCAAGGCCGTCGACGACCTCGACCTCGACGTACCGAGCGGCTCCTTCTTCGCGCTGCTCGGTCCGTCGGGCTGCGGCAAGACCACGACGCTGAGAATGGTCGCGGGGCTCGAGACGCCGACCTCCGGCACCATCAGGCTTGCGGGCCGCGACATCACGTTCGAGAAGCCCTACCGCCGGCCGGTCAACACCGTCTTCCAGAACTACGCGCTCTTCCCGCACCTCGACATCTTCGAGAACGTCGCCTTCGGCCCCCGCCGCCGCAAGGAGCGAGGCGTCGACGAAGAGGTCCACCGGATGCTCGACCTGGTCGAGCTCGGCACCCAGGCCCGCAAGCGGCCGATGCAGCTCTCCGGTGGCCAGCAGCAGCGTGTGGCGCTGGCCCGGGCGCTGATCAACAAGCCCGAGGTGCTGCTGCTCGACGAGCCGCTCGGTGCCCTCGACCTCAAGCTGCGCCGCCAGATGCAGATCGAGCTCAAGCGGATCCAGACCGAGGTCAGCACGACGTTCATCCACGTCACCCACGACCAGGAGGAGGCCATGACCATGGCCGACACCATCGCGGTGATGAACGCCGGGGTGATCGAGCAGATGGGTGCTCCCGACGAGCTCTACGAGAACCCCCGCACCACCTTCGTGGCGAACTTCCTCGGTCAGTCCAACCTGATCGGCGGCCGGATCACGTCCCGCGAGGGCGAGATGACCACGGTCGACATGCAGGGGATCACCGTCACCGTGCCCCGCGCGCGCACCCACGCCGAGGGGAGCGAGGGCTGGGTCGGGATCCGGCCGGAGAAGGTGCTCATCGGCGACGAGGGCGAGGCACTCGACGCGCCGGGCAACACGATCCCGGGCGGCGTGGTCACCGACGTGAGCTTCGTGGGCGTGAGCACGCAGTACCTCGTCCGGATGCCCTGGGGCCAGGAGGTCCAGGTCTTCGAGCAGAGCACCGGCCGCCGCCGGATCTTCCGCTACGGCGACA
>JAHFUU010000374.1:0-432 GCA_023264915.1 Microthrixaceae bacterium
CGAAGGCATCGTCACGGGCAGGGTCCTGTGGATGCTCGGTTGGGTATCGGATCCGGTGGCCCTCGACGGGCTGGCGAGGTCGAGCGCGGTGTCCCCGACGCCTCCTGATCGAGCCATGGCCGCAGCTCCGGCTCCGAGGACGATCGCTACGGTTGCGGCAACTGCACCGACCTTCCTGCGGCGCCGGGTGCCGGCCCTTGACCGGATGTCGACCACGTTCTGATGGTCGAGTGCCGTGTCCCCGGAGCCCTCGTCGCCTTGGAGAGCACTCCGAAGTTGCTCACCGATGCGGTCCAGGTGCTCAGCTCGGAGCCGGCCCGGCGGCTCGTTGGTTGGTTCGTTCGATGGTTCGTTCGATGGCTCGTTCGATGGCTCATTCGATGGTTCGTTCGTGTCGTGGTTCAACGGTGATTCTCCATCCGCGCTGCGAGT
>JAHFUU010000374.1:442-3774 GCA_023264915.1 Microthrixaceae bacterium
CGGACTCGGACAGGTCGAGGTAGTACCTGAGGACGAGCACCTCCCGCTGGCGTTGCGGCAGCGCAGACAGCATCGCCATCAGCTCGGCTCGCTGCGCTGCGGCGATGCCTCCGATCTCGGCAGCGTCGGCATTGCCGCCGGGAGGCTGTTGGTATCGCCGCCGCACCCGGCGCTTGCGCAGGTGCGAGCGTGCACCGTTCACCACGGCGACCCGCAGGTACCCGGGCGCCTTGTCGTCATCGACTCGGTGGAGCCGGCCGTGAGTCCTCACGAAGGCATCCTGGACGATCTCCTCGGCCGCTCCGGGGTCACTGAGGTAGGAGGCGAGGCGAACCAGTGGCCAGTAGTGCGCGCGGTACAGGCTCTCGATCGCGTCGCGTCCCGGGTGATCTGTGCCGACATCCAGAGCCCGCGGGGCCCCAGCGCTGTCCTGTTCATCGTCGGTGGGGGCTCTCATGCCTCTCGCTTCGCTGGTCACGCTCAGCAACGTGGTCATTGTCCCAACTCCGGGAAGGTCGAGTACGGCCTACTGGTCGACTCAGGGCTTTGGGATGCATAGACGCCTCAGCTCCAGATCGCGTTGACCTGGCGACCGGATACCGGTTCCCCGGCGCACCGAGCTCGCCGGGGCCGTCTTGCCAGGCGCGCCATCGCGGAGCCCTGCCCCATGCCCCATGCCCCGCGACCCTGCGCAGCTGCTGACGGTAGGGTCGAGGCGATGACTCCCGCAAGCGGCCGCCCAACCGGCGCGCGGCGACGCGGCCGGCCGGTCGACCACACAGGGGAGCAGACACGTGCCGAGGTGATGGCCGCGGCCAAGCGCCTCTTCGGCCAGGGGGGCTACCGCGCCGTGTCGATGGAGGCGCTCGCTGCTGATTGCGGTGTGGACGCTCGCACGCTGTACCACCACTTCGGGTCCAAGCGGTCCCTGTTCGAGGCTGCACGGGACGAGGCCCTCGAGACCTTCGGGCGGGCGGTCCTCGAGAAGGTCTTCAGCCAGAGCGGTGCGGTCGAGCGGCTCGACAGCTACATCGAGGTCTGGCGCGCCCTGCACGAGACCGACCCCGCGGTCCTGCCCTTCATAGGCATGGTCCTGTTGGACGGGTTCGCCGGTCAGTCTGCTGAGAGGGTGAACCCGGAAGGCAACGCCGCCGCCACCGACGCAGCTCTGCGGCTGTTCCTCGAGACGCTGGTCGATGACGCCATCGCGCACGGCGAGCTGCACCCGGATCTTGACCGCGAGGGGGCGCTGCTCCTGCTGCGAGCGATAGGGATGGGGCTCGCGCTGGCGTCGCTGGAGGACCCTGACACCTACCCTGCGATGCTGGACACGCTGCGCTTGCTGCTCGACGGGAAGCTGTTCACCGCGCGGAAGCGGCGCCCTCTCAAGTAGCGGTGATGGCCTCCGGCGTGAACGACCGAACCGGGATGGCAACCGGCTTCGGTACCGACATGCCAACGGCGCGAGGCATCGAGACCGTTGGACGCCGAGCTGAAGTGCAATCTGTGGAGCCGAGCGTCCCGCCCCAGCCCGCACCCATGATGTGACACGTGGACTGCCCGGCACTATATTTCAGGCTGTGATGAATTATACAGCTCGCCGTTCGGGTCGCTCTGCATGGTCAGGTTGGCTGTTGTCGACGATCGTGATGGCCGCGGCGGGCTGTGCCTCCGCAGGCGGCTCCGGCAGCGTGGGGCTGGCCGGCACCGTCTCCTCGGCCGGCACCGTCTCCTCGGCCGTTGCCGGTGCTCCGGGCTCGGGTTCCACCGTCGAGGCACGCAAGCCTTCGGTTGCCGGTCGGGCCACGACCACACTCCCCACCGCTGACCTCAACGGCGGCGGGTACCCGGCGACCGTGGCGACCTGGGCGAGGCACAACAGCTGCGACGCTGCACCGATCGAGACCCAGGTCTCAGCCGAGGTGATCCATCGGGTCTACCGCTGCCCGGCCGGGCAGGACGTCGAGCTCTGCATCATCATCGTCGGCGGCGGCCACGCATGGCCCGGCAGCGAGTTCTCCCGCTCGATCGAGAAGATGGTTGGCCATACCACCTTCGACATTGACGCGACCAAGGTCATCTGGCAGTTCCTCAGCCGGTTCCAGCTGCCGGCGAGATGACGGCCGGGTGGGCTCCACGCCGACCGTGATGTCCCGGGCGAGCGAGCACACCTGGTGGCACTCGGGCCGGTGGGGCTCGGATCGGGGCTCGAGCAACTACTGAGCCGGTAGTGCCACCGGCCTGGCACGGACGTCGAGACGGCGGTGGCGGCCGATGACCAACGGGTGGACGGAGAGATGTCCACAATGCGCCTCTGGCGTAGCCCAGGACGTGCTCGGGCTCTGTGCGAACCCCAGGACCACATGCTTGACGCCTTTCATTCTGGGAGAATGTGGAGCACCCGAGAGGAGGGACCCATGGTCGATGAGCCAAGGTCGAACCGGACCGCCTCCTGTCCACCCGTGCCGGCTGCGGAAGCTGTCGCGGAGCTGCTCGAAGTGCTCGCCCCTGATCTGGCGGTACGGGTCGAGTTGTGGGACGGCACCTCGGTGGGGTTGTCGACGGGACCGGCGGTTCGGATCTGCTCGGTCGACGCGCTGCGCCGGTTGTTGTGGGCCCCTGGAGAGCTCGGGATCGGCCGGGCCTACGTGGCTGGCGACATCGACATCGACGGCGACGTGTTCGAGGCGATCGAGGCGCTGCGCCCCGTGGGTGCGAGGCTGCGGATGCGAAGGCGCGAGCTGGCGGCGCTGGTCACGGCAGCAAGACGTGCGGGGGTGATCGGCAGGCCACCACCACCGCCACCTGAGGAGGCAAGGCCACAAGGTGTGCGTCATTCGTCGCGAAGGGACGCGCGCGCTGTCAGCCACCACTATGACGTCGGCAACGACTTCTACCGGATCGTGCTCGGTCCGTCCATGACCTACTCCTGCGCTCGCTTCGCAAGGGTCGGCATGACCCTCGCCGAGGCACAGGAAGCCAAGCATGATCTGGTGTGTCGCAAGCTTGGTCTTCACGAACGGCAAGGCATGCGTTTGCTCGACGTGGGTTGCGGGTGGGGGTCTATGGCGATCCACGCCGCCGCCCGCTACGGCGCGCGAGTCGTCGGCGTGACCATCAGCGCAGAGCAGCGTGAACTGGCCTGGCGCCGTGTCGTGGAGGCAGGTGTGGATGACCTTGTCGAGGTGCGGGCACAGGACTACCGCGATGTGCGTGGTGAGCGCTTCGACGCGATCTGCTCGATCGGGATGTCCGAGCATGTCGGTTCCAACCGGATCGAGGGGTACTTCGGTGGTCTGGCAGCGCTGCTCGCTCCCCATGGTCGGCTGTTG
>JAHFUU010000375.1 GCA_023264915.1 Microthrixaceae bacterium
GGGGCTCCGCCCCATACCGACCAGTCATGTGGTCAGGATGTGATCCTCGGCCCCTCATCTCTTGGGGCGCCCAAGGGCGCTCGCACCTGGTTCCGTGCGAACGGCCCGCTCGCTGCCGCGCACGGTTCGCACGGGCAAGCCCGAAGATGTGCCTCGGTGGCCCGTTGCGCCGCTCCCCGGCATCTTCGATCTTGCCTTGGCCAGAACTTGACTCGCGCTTCACGTGATTCAACCTTTCAGGCTCCTGGTTGCCTGGGGGCTGCGCCCCCACGTACCCTCGCTGGCGCTCGGGGTGCTCCCCATCGGCGTCGGGCTCCCTGGCGGTCGCGCCGCCGCACGGCGCTTGCCACAATCGCGAACGGCTCGTCGATACCGGCATGGCAAGCGCCCAACAGCCTCGGGGGCTGCGCCCCCGACGCACCCTGCGGGTGCTCCCCATCGGCGTCGGGCTCCCTGGCGGTCGCGCCGCCGCACGGCGCTTGCCACAATCGCGAACGGCTCGTCGATACCGGCATGGCAAGCGCCTAACAGCCTCGGGGGCTGCGCCCCCACGTACCCTCGCTGGCGCTCGGGGTGCTCCCCATCGGCGTCGGGCTCCCTGGCGGTCGCGCCGCCGCACGGCGCTTGCCACAATCGCGAACGGCTCGTCGATACCGGCATGGCAAGCGCCTAGAGGCCTGCAACCAGGTTGGGCACATCCACCCAGCTGGTCAGAGGGACCACCGACTCGCCCTTTCGCTGAACGATGATCTGCTGGGGCGCGCAGACCGCGCTGAACTGGGCCATCTGCTTCCCGTCACAGGTGAACGGATGGCCGTCGAAGCTCGGATGGTCTCGCGCCTCGCGGACCTTCGCGAGCAGCGCCGCTGTGGACACGTTGCCGGCGCCGAGCTCTTTGAGCAGCATCCATATGTTCATGACGTCGCGAAACGCGATGGTGGCCTCGCTGGCAGCTTGCAGCTGGGGGTCTCCGTACTTGGCAGCAGCATCGAAGTACAGCTGGCCTTCGGGTGCGTCGGCAGAGGCGGGGCTCTCGATGTTGAACATCTTGCCCTCTACGGCGTCGGCACCGACCTGCTGGGCGACACTTGGAGCAAGGCATGACCCGACCAGGTAGAGCTGAGCCCTCATCTTGAGGTCGTGGGCCGTCTTGAGAGCGGGCGCACAGGCCGTGTCAGCTGCGCCCACCAGTATCGCGTCGGGATCGGACTCACCAGCTTTGGTCATGGTGGGAAGCAGATCAGTCGCCGTCACCGGGAAGGGAACCTCGATCACCTCGGGGATGCCGAGCTTCCTCGCAACCGCGATGCCCATCTGTGCAGACTCCTTGATCGGAGGGTAGTCCGCATAGGCGAAGACGATCTTCTTCGCACCGTTGTCAGAAGCGTGCTTCGCGAAGGCGACGAACGCACCTGCCATCCCACCGCTGAACTGGAACGAGATCGGGCTCCGCATCTCCGCGAAGTTGATGGGTATCCCCCCGATGTAGGGCATGTTGTTCTGCTCGAGAACCGGCATCGATCCGTTGCTGGTGATGTCGACGCCGCCCGTCACGGCTATCACGCCTTCTTGGACCAGCTGTTGGGCACACGCCTGTGACTTCTCGACTGAGAAGGTGGTGATGCACGGAACGATCTGCATCGGTGTGCCGTTGACGCCCCCGAGCTCCTCGTTGATGAACTTCGCAGCGGCGTCAGCACCCAGGCGCAGGTTCGGGAACGAGCCGAGAGGGGTGTTCTCCTGGTTGATCATGCCCACCTTGATCGGCGGACCAGACCCTGCCTTGGTGGTCTGGGCAGGCACTGTCCCGAACGAGAGCTTCTGGCCGACGTACTTGCTGAGGACGGTTCCCGATCCTGTGTTGCTGCCGCCGATCACTGCGAGGGGGCTGGTCCCGCCGGCCGACCCACCGCCAGAGGAGGTCTCCACCTTCTCGACGCAGCCGGCGAGCATCACCACCGCCAGCACGGCGGCGACCGCTGCTGCGCGCCGGCGACGCCTGACTCCCCTTCGGCAAACCAAGGCCTCGGTGCCACGTGCAAGGCTGCGGGGGCCAGGCACCTGCTCGGTGCCACGCGTCATGCCGGTATCTGACATCGTTCCCCCCTCAGGCCAGGATGCCGTGCGCCAGAGGTTAACAGCGTTAATCATTCTCGGTCGAGTCCTCTGTCCCGTCCCGTGCGTGGTCTTCTGTCCTGTCCTCTGTCCTGTCCTCTGAGCTGTCCCCTGTTTTGCCCTGAGCTGTTCTCTGAGCTGTTCTCTGAGCTGTCCCCTGTCCTGTCCCCTGAGCTGTTCTCTGTGCGCCCGGCCATCCGGCCCCCGATATGGGAGGCTCGATGCATGCAGGTCTACCTCGTCGACGGCACCTATGAGCTGTTCCGCTACCACTTCGCGCTTCCATCCCACATGACCGCCACGGGCATGGAGGTCGCCGCGACGCGAGGCGTCGTCGGCACGTGCCTCCAGCTCGTCGAGGAGGGCGCCACGCACATCGGGGTCGCGACCGACCACGTGATCGAGTCGTTCAGGAACGACCTGTGGCCCGGATACAAGACGAGCGAGGGCATGCCGCCTGATCTCCTCGGGCAGTTCTCACTCGTCGAGGACGCTCTCACATCAGCAGGGTTCGTGGTGTTCGCGATGGTCGAGTACGAGGCCGACGATGCTCTGGCAGCGGCCGCGGCGCTCGCAGCCAACGACGAGCGCGCCGAGCAGGTCGTCATCTGCACGCCCGACAAGGACCTCGGTCAGTGCGTCGTCGGCCAGCGCGTCGTGCAGCGCGACAGGCGCAAGAAGCTGACGATCGACGAGGCCGGCGTGATCGACAAGTTCGGGGTGAGGCCCGAGTCGATCCCGGACTACCTCGCCCTCGTGGGGGATTCAGCCGACGGCTTCCCAGGGCTTGCCGGCTGGGGCGCCAAGTCCACCTCGGCGGTCCTGTGGCGCTACCCCCACATCGAGGAGATCCCCGCCGCGGCCAACGAGTGGGGCCTCGACGTCCGCGGCGCCTCCAAGCTCGCCGGAACCCTGCGCAACCAGCTCGATCTAGCGCTCCTGTTCCGCAAGATAGCGACTGTCGACCGCTCCGCCCCGACAGTGGGTTCTGTCGACGAGCTTGCCTGGACCGGACCCACCCCGGCCTTTGCCGAGATGTGCGAACGCATCGAGGCGCCCGAGTTGCTGGCCCGAGCCACTGCTGCCAGCAGATCTCTCGCGCCTTGAGCCCGAGGCGCGACTCCCTCCCCCGGAGCGACTCGTGTCCCAGAGGTCCGCCCAGAGGTCCGCTCGCCCCAGGGCGGCTCATGTCCAGGACTGCTCCCTCCCGGAGCGAATCGTCCCAGCACGGCTCGTGTCCCAGCGGTCCTGTTGAGCCCGGTCGTCGCTCGCCGTGGTCTTGCATCTCTGGGCAAGCCTCACGAACCGGCCCTCACCCGGCAGCGAAGATCTCGTGGAGCTCGAAGGGAGGGACCTCGTCGAGCTGCGCGTAGGTGCACGACTCGGGCGAGCGGTCCTCACGCCACCGCACGAATCGGGCCCCATGGCGGAACCGGCCGCTCATCACATGCTCGTACGCGACCTCAACCACCAGCTCGACCCGTACGGGGATGAACGACATGTCCTTCCCGGCGTTCCAGCGCGAGAGCCCTCCTGGGGCGCGCTGGCCGCCAGCCCGAGCCTGCTCACCCAAGGTGATCCACTCCTCCCAGGGGTGCCCCGACACGGCCTCGCGCTCGAGGGGCTCGAGCCTGGTCGCCAGCTCG
>JAHFUU010000376.1 GCA_023264915.1 Microthrixaceae bacterium
GACGCCGAGCGAGAAGGGCTCGGTCGGCTGGGACGAGTCACCTAGCACCAGACCCTCACAACCCCACCCGATGCGAGGAGGACCGAACACGTCAGAGGGGCCCGGATCGCGCGTGTCGTCACCAACCATGCGGTCCCCGACCCCGACGCCGTCTGGATCTATGAGGCTCCCGATGCGACTGCTTCCGGTCTTGGCGAAGCTCCACTGGTCAAGGATCGAGGTGAAGGACTGAGCGAAGAACACAACCTGGCCAGACCCGACGAAGAAGACCAGGAACTGGCCTGTGGTCAACGAACCCCCTTCGATTGCCCGCGCGCCCAGGAACAGCAGTCCTGCCTGGGTCAGTGCCGGCACGACCCGGAGCAATGCCTGGTACTTCGCGAGGTTCCGGACCCGGGTGAGTGCGTACCCGTATGCGGCATTGGCGGCCTTCCTGACCGAGCCGATGGCCGCCCTCTCACGCCCGAACAGCTTCACGACACGGATACCACGGATGGGCTCGTCGATAGAACGGGTGACCTCTGCGGTCTCTTGGAGCTGCAGCCATGAAAGCGCCCTGATGCGTGGGCGGAGCTTGAGCACCAGCCACAGGTTCACCGGCAGTGAAGAGAAGGTGACGAGCATCAGGCCGAAGTTGAGGTAGCCGAGGTACGCCATGCCCGCTAGGACCGCCGGGACGCTGCCGAAGAAGATGGGCACCAGGTACACGACGTTGTTGAGCTGGCCGAGATCGGTCACTGCCCGCGTGATCACCTGCCCCGTCGAGGCATCCTCGTCGTCTACTGCGCCAGCGACCAGCGTCCTGTGCAGGGCGGTGCGAACCCTGTACTCGATGGTCCACCGCACGCGGGTCATCATCAGCACAGCCGAGATCGCCACGGTCACATGTATGACCCCGAGCACGCCCATCGTCACAACTAGGGGACCGAGTGGCTGGCTGGCATCCTTGACACCGGAGTCGACGACCTTCACCGCGGCTTGACCCAGGGCGATCTGGGCCAGGAAGCCGATGGCACTCACGGCGATCGCAGCCCTCAACCACCAGCGTTGCTCCTTGACGAGCTGCCACAGGAGGGTCTTGGCCGGCGTCCGCCCGGCCATACGGCTGAGCAGGCCGCCCAACCGGCCAGATGGCGGCTCTTGCTCGTCGTCGTGGTCCTTGGCGGGGTCGCCTCCAGTCGCCGGTGACGCCCCACCCATCCGGTCCATCGGTACAGAGTGCCACGCCACGAGTAGCGGTGACGTATGGCACGTCGACGGGACAGATTGACCAAAACTAAAGAATGTTTGTTACTTTCTTCCTGTGGGTCGTCGCATGGGGGTCACCTCCTCCCAGACACGCAAGGAGCTCGTCGAGGCAGCTCAGCGCGTCCTGCTGGCGCGGGGCTATGAGGGGACCAGGGTGTCAGAGATAGCCAGCGAGGCCGGCCTGACCACCGGTGCCATCTACAACCACTTCTCCTCCAAGGCCGACCTGTTGAGCGCGGCGATCGCCGAGCGAGCACCGGATGTGATCTCAGAGTTGCTCCAATCGGGCGATGGAGCCTCGGTTCTGGAGGCGATCCGCCGGATCGGCACACTTCTTCCAGAGAGCACAGCGATCCTCGGGCCGCTGGTCCTCGAGTTCGTCGTCACCTCCACCCGCGACGATGATGTGGCCAGGGTGGTGCGCCCCGGGTTTGCCGCTCGCGAAGCGAAGATGGCCAGAGCCATCCGCCTCGCTCAAGCCAGCGGCGACATCGACTCCGAGCTTGATGCGGGCGCTCTTGCCCGCCTCACCACCCTGCTCGCTCTGGGGTCGCTCGCCGCCGGAGCACTCGAGCTCGCCCCGGTGGAGCGCAGCGCGTGGGCCGACGTGATCGGTCGCATGCTCGACGCGTCGCGCCCCAAGGTCGGGGTGACCTGAACCTCTCACCCCACAAGCCCGAACGAAGGAGCACACATGACCGACACAGCGATCGACACCGAGAACGCAGATGCAACTGGCAAGGCTGTCGGATCAGACGACCTGATCGACGAGCTTCGCTCATGGCTCGAGCAGAACTGGGATCCAGACATCACCGTTGGCGAATGGTGGCAGCGCCTCGGCCTTTCAGGGTGGGCGGCACCGGGCCTTCCGACCAACGCCTACGGGCGTGGGTTGGGCCGCAACGACTCGGTTCGTGTCCAGAACGAGATCGCCGAGTTCGGTGCAGTCGCGGCTCCGGGAGGGTTGGGCTTGCTCCTCGCGGCGCCGACGATCGCCACCCACGGCACCCAGGCTCAGATCGACCTGTACGTGCGCGAGATCGTCACCGGACTCAAGGCATGGTGCCAGCTGTTAAGTGAACCCGGAGCGGGATCTGATATGGCCGGGCTCACCACCCGAGCGGTCAAAGACGGTGACGAGTTCGCGGTCAACGGCCAGAAGGTGTGGACGTCCTTCGGTCACATGGCTGATCTCGGCATGCTCATAGCACGCACCAACCCTGAAGTACCCAAGCATCAGGGGATCACCTGGTTCGCGATCGACATGCACCAACCGGGCGTCGAGGTTCGCCCGTTGCGCGAGATGACAGGGCACGCCCTGTTCAACGAGGTCTTCCTCTCCGACGCCAAGGTCCCGGTCAGCGCGACGATCGGTGACCTCAACAACGGCTGGGCAGTCACCAACACCACGCTCATGCACGAGCGCTCAGGCCTCGGTGCCGGCGGCGGCTCGGCATCTGGCGGCCTGGCGATGCCCGGGACGATCGCGAACCAGCTCGACCGCCGTGTCGGCGACTTCGTCTCTGAGCCGACCAAGAAGCGGCGACGTGGCGGGGGCGGAGGGCAGGCGGCGGCTTTTGGTGCCAACTCCAAGCTGCTCGTCGATCTGGCCAAGGGCAACGGAGCAACCAAGGACCCGTCGATCCGGCAGGACCTCATGCGCCTGCACACCATGGGAGAGATCGCCAAGTACAACAACCTGCGCATGAAGGCTGCCAAGAAGGTCGGCAAGGATCTTCCGGGAATGGCCAACCTGTCCAAGCTCGCCATGAGCGACATGGTGCGGCTCACTCGTGATCTGAGCCTGCGGATCGTCGGGCCGGCCGCGATGCTCCACGCCTATGACGACTCACAACGCGCGGCCCTCGATGAGGCCACCGGCAACCCGTTCCTGGGGATGGTGACTGGCATGGCACTTTGGGCCCAGGCCCCTCCCATCTATGGCGGTACCGACCAGATCCAGCGCAACATCGTCAGCGAGCGTGTGCTCGGCCTGCCGAAAGAGCCAAACGACGACAAGACCCGACCCTTCTCGGAGCTCCCCAAGAACGCCTGACTCGAGGCCGTCCCCCGAACCTGCTTCGACGATCCCAGTCCGATCGGCCGAGCTTGGCGCCGCGTGCCAGCAGGCACCAGGGACTCTGATGAAGGCGGGCCGAGGGTGAGTCGGTGTCAGGCGTCGATGCCGAGAATCAGCTGACGGGCAGGTGGGGAATCCGATCCTTGAGCTCTGGCCAGAGGTAGCCAGCGAGGACCTTGCTCCCATCGGTGTTTAGATGTATCCCGTCGAGTCGGGCGATGACGTCGTTGCCCTCGACGTCGGTGACCGAATCGGTGTAGGTGCCGGGCTCGCCCGGCACGCTGAAGGTCGTCCAGATGTCGAGGAAGAACGAGTCGGGGTGTGCCCCGACCTCCTCTGAAGCCAGTCGGTTGACTCTCTGCGCCGTGGCTGACAGCTTGGGATCCTGCATCGGAGGCAACCCGATCCAACACACGACCCGGCCGTCGTTGG
>JAHFUU010000377.1 GCA_023264915.1 Microthrixaceae bacterium
CGAGGTGGGCCTGCCGGACTGCCGCTGGACCCCATGCTATGACTGCGGGGCGTGCACGGGGTTCGGCCTCGAGCACGTGGTTGCCTCAGCCGAGCCACCCGCTGGTGGCAGCCAGGGCACCAACCAGGACCTGACCTCTGCGGGCGAGGTGCCAGCCGATCATGTGCCGGTCAGCCTCACCCGGGCAGGCAAGGCAGGAAGCAGCGCCGCGGGCAGCACCGCAGCGCAGGTGGCCCTGCGGTGAGCGGCACCCGTCCCAACACCCGGGTGCGCTTGCGGTTCTGCAAGCTCGGCAAGGTGCGGTTCTGCAGTCACCGCGATGTCGCCCGGATCTGGGAGCGCGCCTTGCACAGGGCGGGGCTACCGCTCGCGCTCACCGAAGGCTTCAACCCGCGCATCAAGGTCCACTTCGGTCTGGCACTCCCGACCGGCTATGAGTCGATGGGCGAGTATCTCGACGTTGACCTCCGGTCACAGGACCTGTCCGGAAGCGAGCTCAGCGACCTGCCGTCAGTGCTGTCAGCTGTGCTGCCCGAAGGCATCGATGTCCAGTCTGCGGCCACGGTGGATACGGCTGAGACTTCGCTACAGCAGGCAGTCACGGCGTGCACCTGGCACGTCGAGGTCATCGGCCTCACGACAGCGCAGCTGAGCCAAGCCGCGGCGGAGTTGATGTCGGCGACCTCTGTGATGGTGACCCGCGAGCGCAAGGGTCGCGAGGTCAGGGACGACATCAGGCCTTGCGTGCAGCGCATCGAGGTGATGGGCAAGCCCGGCATCTGCTCCGGTGCCAGCGGTGGCTCTGGTGCCATCGCATCTCCGGCCAGCGGTCCCATGTCGGCCATGGTCACAGACCTCGGCACGCAGCCTCGGGGGCTTCGCCCCGCGGAGCTCCTCTCAGCCATGGTCCCCGAGGGCCACGAGCTGATCGCAACGGCATCGGGGATGCTCGGTCAAGCCAGCGCTCGGCCGGTCTCGGAGGGCCACGTTTGCAGGATGAACCAATGGATCGACGACGGCCAGGGCGCGCGGCACGAGCCGCTCGCTGCCCAACGGCCGGTCCCGCACGCAAGTTGTCGTGCGTCATGAGAAGGGAACGCCCATGTCCGAACCGCTCGACGAAGGAGCCCCACCGGGCAGAGCTGCACACTTGCCGCCCGGTCAAGCCCAGCCAGCTCGCCCGCGCGAGGCTGCACCGGCCAGAACCCGAGGCGGCGACGAGGCCAGAGCCACCGCGAGCGGGGATCGACCAGCGGGCGGAAAGGCCAGCCGGCCAGCCAGAGAAGGCGTGAGCGAACCTGTCTCCGGGTCCCAGCCCGCAAAGCCGGCAGCCGGCAAACCACCAGCCGCAAAGCCACCAGCCGGCAAGCCGGCAGCGGGCAAACCGGCAGCGGGCAAGTCCGCGGGCAAGCCGGCAGCGGGCAAGTCCGCGGGCAAGCCCCAGAAAGGTGCTGACCCTGCCGGCGCCGGGAGCGGTGGATCTGGCAAGGCGCAGGCAGGCAGCAGCGAAATGTTGCCGCCCAGCAAGGAGGATCGCGACGGTGCTGGCCCAGGGCCGGCACGCCCCCCAGACCGACCCCAGGCATCCGGGCCTCGCCGCCGCGGCTCGCGTGGCGGCAGAGGGCGCGCCAAGCCCGCTGACCTCAGCGCCGCCGGTTCCGGGTCCGCCGGGTCATCTGAGCCCCTCGAGGCAAAGGGCCCACCACGAGGCGAACCCTCGCCTTCTGGTGCTGGACCAGAAGCGGTCGAGGGGGATCCGCAACAGCAGCGGGGGGCGAGCAAGGGACCCTCGGGAGGAACCGTCGGACCCGAACCGATGCCAGGCACGCAAGTGCGCCCCAAGGGCTCGGCCAAGAGTCGCCAGCCCGACGAGCTTCCCGAACGGATGCTCGAAGGTCGACCCAAGTCGGCCGAGGCGGCAGAGAAGGCCCTGGTGAAGCGTCCCCAGATCGGCGACACGCGGCCTGCACCCGGTGCCGGCCCGAAGTCCAGGACCGCCGGCGACCGATCACCTGCCTCGTCGAGGCAGCCTTCCGGTCGTGGCGCGGCCAAGGACGCGAGCGGCGAACCGGGAGCCAAAGGAACCAAGCGCGGCGAGGGCACCGGCACGCCGGGAGGCGGCCGCTCCCGAAAGGCTGCAACCGGAGCCCGAGCACGCGTGCAGCCCAAGCCGGTCGAGGCCCTGATGCCGACCGAAGCCGTAGACCTCGACCAGTCAGAGCTTGGTCACAGGAAGGGTCGCCAGCGCAAGGGCCGCCCGGTCGGACGGTACCTGATGGTTGTGAGCGTCGGGCCGAGCGCGACCCAGATAGCTGTGATCGAGGGGCGCAACCTGATCGAGCACTACGTGTCGCGCCCAGCTGACGACGTGTTCCAGATACACGGCAACATCTACCTCGGGAGGGTGCAGAACGTCCTGCCGGGAATGGAGGCTGCTTTCGTGGACATCGGCACACCCAAGAACGCCGTGCTGTATCGCGGGGACGTCCAGTACGACGCGGAGGACATCGAGGAGGGCGGGACCCTCAAGATCGAGCAGATGCTCAAGGCTCGCCAGAACGTGCTGTGCCAGGTCACCAAGAACCCCATTGGACACAAGGGTGCTCGCCTCACCCAGGAGGTGTCCCTGCCCGGCCGCTTCGTGGTGCTCATACCGAACTCCCGAACCTATGGCATCTCCAAGCGCCTGGCCGACGAGGAGCGGCGCCGGCTGAGGCGCATCCTCGACAAGGCCAAGCCTGCCCAGCACGGGATCATCGTGCGGACCGCCGCCGAGAACGTGACTGCTGAGGAGATCGAGCGCGACGTGACCCAGCTCCTCGACCAGTGGCAGCAGATAGAGCAGCTCTCAGCCCAGGTCCGCTCGCCGGCTCTGCTCTACCGCGAGCCCGACATGGCGGTGAGGGTCATCCGCGAGGAGTTCAACAAGGACTACCGGGGGATCATCATCGACGATCCGGGCCTTCACGCCGAGGTGCGCTCGTACGTCGGGGCGATCTCGCCGGCACTCGCGGACCGGGTGCAGCTCTATGACCGCTCCACCGAGCAGCTGTAGGTGTTCGAGCGCCACCACGTGCACGAACAGCTGCACAAGGCCCTCGACCGCAAGGTGTGGCTGCCGTCGGGCGGGTCGCTCATCATCGAGCACACCGAGGCCCTGACGGTCATCGACGTCAACACCGGCAAGAACGTGGGCTCGTCGAGCCTCGAGGAGACCGTCTTCAAGAACAACCTCGAAGCAGCAGACGAGATCGCCAAGCAGCTCCGGTTGCGCGACATCGGCGGCATCATCGTCTGTGACTTCATCGACATGGAGATCGAGCAGAACCGCCGTGCAGTGATCAAGGCCTTCCGCACCGCGCTGGCGAGGGACAAGACCCGAACCCAGGTGTTCGACATCTCAGAGCTGGGCCTGGTCGAGATGACCCGCAAGCGGATCGGCGAGGGCCTGCTCGAGTCGTTCTCTGGCCTGTGCCCCGAATGCGAGGGGCGGGGCGTCCTGATCGACCAGTCCCTCCTGGACTGACCGGACCTGGGGCGACGCCGGGAGGCACAACCGAACCCGGGTGCCTCGGATCGCCGCGCGGAGCCGCCCGAGACCGATGAGTTGTCCGATCCCGGGGCGCAGCAGTAGCCTCGTGAGTCCTATGTATGCCGTGATCAAAGCTGGCGGGAAGCAGTACCGGGTGAGCGAGGGCGACAAGCTCGACATCGAGTTGCTGCCCACGGGTTCGCGCGACCCCGACTCGGTCCT